>JACMRS010000284.1 GCA_014376345.1 Bacteroidia bacterium
GAATTTCTGATTTCTGATTTTTTGATTTCTGATTTAAGGGATTTGTGATTTGAGATTTTGTAGAGACGCGTTTTAACGCGTGTCAACCTGCATTCCAATTCGGTCATTCATGCATTTATTCCTGGGGTGTTGCCCCAGGTTAAGATGTTAGAGGCCTTCAGCCTGGACCTATACACACTTCAATATCAACCTTTTTTCAAAACTGTTAATTCAGATTTGCCTAAAAATTTACCGTTTTCTTTAAAGCTTTCTGATTTAACAGTTCCCACTTCGAAACTAAACCATGAAACGGTTTTAATTTTTTGAGACCCTATACTTTTTGTTTCTACATCTTCAGTCACTTTATAGCAACTGAAAGTCCCGGCAGGTGTGGTAACAGATTCTTTTCCCATAACCCTCCTGTTTGTGATTATTACGGTGGTGCTCATTACATTTACAGATGGTCCGCCTTTTACACTGTAATGCATTGTTAATTCTGCATCTTTTAAGGTATCGCCAACATAAAGTGACACAGGCATCGTCATATCGGTACCTTCCATCGTAATATCCATATTGCTTTTGTTTGAAGCGCTTTCAGGAGGCATCATCATTATCATATCAAATGAGAGTAACCCTTTATAACATTTCACCTTATAATTATTTGCGATTATTGCTTTTCCTACATTATCAAAAGTTTCAGATCTGGCAAGACTCATAAAGCTGGTATCAGAATTTTGAACGCTGATTATATCTGTTTTAAAACTACCTGTTTTTTCACCTATTTTATCATAAGAAACCATAGTAAAACTACTACCGGCTTTAAAGTATAATAATTTATCACAGTTATTGAAAGATTGTAATGTTAATATGGTAAAGAGTGCAAAAGTGTATGTAATGAACTTTTTCATAAAATCAGAATTTAAATAACAAATATACAGTTATAACATTAATCGAAAGTTACAATATTTTTAATAATTAATACATCAAATGAATGAAATCAAGAAAAAACCCTCCTAATCTAAAACTATTATAAATATTGAAAAACTATTACTTTTGTATAAATCAAAATTATGAAAAAATTTATAATTCTTTCTTTTGCAGCTGCACTTATGGCTATACTACCTGCCTTTACCACTTGCGATGTGCTTATATTTTTTAAAGCCGGCTCGAGTATAACGATGACCAGCTATGACAATGACGGGAAAATTACAGGAAGCACGAAAACGGATTTTGTAACGGTAACCAAAACCGATTCAGGAACAGTAGTGAATGCAAAAAATGAATCTTTTGATAAAAAGGGCAAATCATCTTCTACAAATAATTATTCATTAAGATGCAATAAAAACATTTTATACATTGATATTAAATCTATGGTTCCGGCTGAACATGCAGAATCTCTTAAAAATATGGAGATGTCTATGAGTGGCGCCGATCTTGAAATTCCAATGACTCTGACAGTTGGCAGCACCCTTAAGGATGGCGACATGACTTTCTCATTTAAATCAACTGACGGTTCGCCGATGCCACCTATCAATATGAATATAAAAGTGACCAACAGAAAAGTGATTGCCAAAGAAACTGTAACCACACCGGCAGGCACTTTTGAATGTTACAAGATTACCGAAGACGGACAGATTAAAAACAGTATGTTCACTTCAAAATATAAGGTAATCAGCTGGTTTAGTTATGAAGCAGGTAATGTTAAAACTGAGAGTTACAAAGAAAATGGTAAGTTTATGAGTAAGACGGAGCTCACGGCTTTGAAAAAGGGTTAAAGGCTTATTTAAAATTAACTTATTGAAACTTGAGAGACTTTGTTTTCTCTAAGTGATTTAATTTCGGCTTTCATAGCTTCGTGGGCTTCATCATATTTCAACATTTGAATCGGCATTTGATTCAAAAAATATTTTGCATA
>JACMRS010000285.1 GCA_014376345.1 Bacteroidia bacterium
AAACTTTCAGAATTTGCCAGTGAGCATGACAATCTTGAAGAAGTTTTTGAAAATCGTGAACAGATTGAAATATCTTCTCATTATGAGCGTATGCCAAAACCTACTTTGTTAGCTACTAAAGAATTCCTGGAAGGTAAAGTTTACTTCCGTAGCCCGGAAAATGACACTGAAGAGTAAGAAAATCTTACTTGGAATAACAGGAAGCATTGCCGCTTACAAAACACCTGCACTGGTGCGCCTTCTCGTAAAACAAGGTGCCGAAGTAAAAGTGATTTTAACTGATGCTGCTGCTGATTTTGTAGCTCCATTAGCGCTTTCCACTGTTTCAGGTAATTCAGTTTTGAACAGTTTCACAAATGGTGATGAATGGACAAACCATGTTGAACTTGGATTGTGGGCAGACATTTTCTTAATTGCTCCTGCCAGTGCCAATACTATTTCAAAAATGGCTTCAGGACAGTGCGACAATCTGTTACTAGCTTCCTACCTTTCTGCAAAATGTCAGGTTTGTTTTGCTCCGGCAATGGATCTTGATATGTATAAACACCCCTCTGTAAAAGCTAATATTGCTTTGCTTCAATCTTATGGAAATTTCCTGATACCAGCAGAAATAGGAGAACTTGCTAGTGGACTTTATGGTGAAGGAAGAATGGCAGAACCTGAAAACATAGTTGCATTTTTACAGAAACAATTTTGATAGCTGAGAAATTTCATAACAAGTCGGTGCTGGTAACAGCAGGCCCTACATTTGAAAAGATAGATCCTGTGAGATTTATCGGAAATTTCTCAACTGGAAAAATGGGTTTTGCAATAGCTGAAGCATTTGCTGAATTAGGTGCAAAAGTAACTCTTGTTTGTGGACCTGTAAGCTTGCAAACAGAATTAAAAAATATTACAAGAATTGATGTGATCAGTGCAGATGAAATGTTTCATGCCTGCCTTCAATATTACGACACTTCGGATATATGTGTAATGGCTGCTGCTGTTGCAGATTATAAGCCGGTTCATCAGGAACTACAAAAAATCAAAAAGTCGGAGAACACTATGACCCTTGAACTTGAAAAGACACAAGACATACTTTATTATCTCGGCAAAAATAAAAAACCAGGTCAGATTCTTGCAGGCTTTGCGCTTGAAACTATTAACGGTATAGAATTTGCCAGCGAAAAGCTGTCGAAAAAAAACTTAGACCTGATTATATTAAATACCCTTGAAGACGAAGGCGCCGGTTTTCAGTATGACACAAATAAGATAAATATAATAGATAAATTTGGAAACATATTTATCTATAAGTTAAAATCAAAGAAAGAAGTGGCACAGGATATTTTAAAATCTATAGCCTTACAAATATGAAAAACATACTGACCATAGCACTTACATTAGCAACTTTTATTAATACTGTAGCACAGGATGTAAACTGCACGGTTAAAGTAATACATCCAAAAATACAAATCTCAAATACTCAGATTTTCGCGTCACTAGAAAACTCTATTTCGCAGTTTGTCAATCAGAAAAAATGGAGCGATGACAAAATTGCTTTAAATGAACGCATCCAATTTAATATTCTTGTAGATGTAACTCAATATCAACTTAATTCTAATGACTTTAGCGCAACCATTCAGATACAGGCAACCAGACCGGTATTTGGATCTACTTACAATACGGTAATTTTCAATCAGTTTGATGAAGAATTTGATTTTCAATATCAGGAATTTCAGGCAATGGAATTTCAATTAAATGCTAATGTGAATAACCTTACAGGCGTACTTGCATTTTATACTTATATTGTAATTGGACTGCAATATGACACCTATTCGCTTGAAGGAGGAACACCCTATTATCAAAAAGCACAGGGTATTTTGAATGCAAGTCAACAGATAAACGGCTGGCGTGCTAATGATGGCAAAAGCTATAAAAACCGTTATTACATAATTGATAATATTAGCAGTGACAGGTTCAGACCTTTAAGAAAAGGACTTTAT
>JACMRS010000286.1 GCA_014376345.1 Bacteroidia bacterium
GTATGTTTCTGCTACCTGCATAATGATATATACGGCAAAGATATAATTTTAGTATTAAGAATCATTATTTACGAGTTATGATTTTGTTGCCACAGGTTTTTAGTGCCACAGATTTTTGGTGCCACAGGTTGAAACCTGTGGTTAGTGATTATTGATCAACTTTTAACCACAAGTTGCTCTGTACACAACAGGTTGAAACCTTTGGTTATTGATGGTTTGAAGCTCTCTACACCACAGGTTTCAACCTGTGGTTATTGTTATTATTTCGCTTTAACCTAACTTGAATTAGTTTCATTAACTTTGTTGCTCAGAATGTGTGTTAAAACCCTTAAAATCATCCTTATTTTACTAACTGTCTCCATTTCCGGAAACTGTTTCAGTCAGAATACAATTAGGGTTTACCGCTCCTCAAACCTTTTTAAAAACAGACTTCTGATGCAAGGCAGCACTGCCACTGTGTGCTTTAAAAACAAAATGAAATTTACTGGTCCGATTGAAACTATTGACAGTGCCAAATTTACAATCAGAGATGAAAAAATAGATTCTGTCATTACAATTTACCCTGACAGCCTTAAATGGATTGCCGCAGGCAAAAACCGCGGTGGCATCAATTTTCTTGGCAGACTCGGTCCTAAGCTAATGCTTGCCGGTGTTGTCTATGCAACTTTTGGTTTGGTAAACGGATTAATTGGCCACTACGACCTGAAAGTGATTATGCCTAAAAACCTTAAAGTAGCGGGCATAATTGCAGGTACCGGAGCATTAGTCACCACTGCTTATTTACTTGGCAGTTCTAAAAGATCCTATATGGGAAAATGGAAACTCAGACTGAATGATTATAGTATTCTGAAAGGCCCGGTTTCGCCTGTTTCGAAATAATTTAAAATGAAAGCAAATCTCAACCAACATCCCTTATAAACGTTTCAAAACAATCATTATATTTGCGCTTAAATGCATTTCAGCTCAAAAACCTTAGAGATTGCCGTCAATGAGCTTTCCGGCTTTCCGGGTGTGGGCAAACGCAGTGCATTGCGAATGGTACTTCACTTGTTGAAACGTTCACCAGAAGATGTAAAACTTCTCAGCGATGCGATTATACGACTTAAAACTGATCTGAAACAATGTACCGAATGCGGAAATGCTTCGGATTATGATTTATGTGCAATCTGCAGCAGTGTCAACCGTAATCATGCACTGATATGCGTAGTAGAAGACCTTCAGGATGTAATGGCCATTGAAAACACAGCTCAGTTTAATGGCGTTTACCACCTGCTCGGCGGATTGATCTCTCCTATTGATGGAATCGGTCCGGAAACACTGACTATAGACAAACTGGTTACACGCGTTGCTAAAAACGACGCAGTAGAAGTAATTATTGCTTTAAGTGCAAATATGGAAGGCGATACCACCATGTTTTATATTTCAAGAAAATTAAAAGACAGCAATGTAAAGGTTTCCGTCATTTCAAGAGGTATTTCAATTGGTGCCGAATTAGACTTTGCCGATGAAATAACTTTAGGTCGTAGTATTATTAACAGAATCCCCTACCAGGCATAATGGATCTGAGTATTGTCATCGTTAATTATAATGTAAGGGAGCTTCTCGAGCAAACCATTCTTTCAGTTTACAAAGCCATAAATGGCTTGCAGGCTGAAGTAATTGTAGTGGATAATAATTCTGTGGATGGCTCTGTGGCAATGGTTAAAGAGCGATTTACCGATGCCATTGTTATTGCTAATACTGAGAATTACGGATTTTCAAAAGCCAATAATCAGGCTATCAATATTTCGAAAGGAAAGTATATTCTTTTACTGAATCCGGACACTGTTGTCAGGGAAGATACATTTGTTAAAACGGTTGCTTTTATGGATGCACATCCTGAAGCCGGCGGACTTGGAGTACACATGATAGATGGTCGTGGTAAGTTTCTTCCCGAATCGAAAAGAGGATTACCGACGCCTCAGGTTGCGTTTTATAAAATGGCAGGACTGTCGAAACTGTTCCCCAAATCAAAATTATTCGGACAGTATCATCTTGGATTTCTTCCCGAAAAAGAAACAAATGAAGTGGATGTGCTTTCAGGTGCATTTATGATGTTAAGGAGAGAAACATTAGATAAAACAGGACTTCTTGACGAAACTTTTTTTATGTATGGCGAAGACATTGATCTGAGTTACAGAATAAAGAAAGCAGGTTATAAAAATTATTATTTTGCCGATACTACTATCATTCATTACAAGGGTGAAAGCACTAAAAAGCATTCGGTAAATTATGTAAAAGTATTTTACAAGGCAATGGTAATTTTTGCCGAAAAGCATTACAAAAGCGGAAATGCAAAGGTGTTTTCTATTTTGATAAATTCGGCTATTTATTTAAGGGCTGCGCTGGCACTTGTAGTCAGATTTTTTAAATCAGCCTGGCTTTTCTTTGTAGACTTTGCAGTACTTTTTGCAGGCATGTATGGTTTGAAATTGTATTGGGAACATTACAACCGATTTATAATCGGAGGCACCTACCCTACTATTTACATGCAGTATCATGTACCGGCATATATTTTATTCTGGCTGGGCGGCATGTACCTTGCAGGTGGCTATCGAAAACCTGCAAGTATAAAACATATTAGCAGAGGAATTGCTTTGGGATCTATAGCTTTGCTGGCAGTATACGCATTGCTTCCGGAAACAATGAGATTTTCGAGGGCACTGATAATGCTTGGCTCAGTGTGGGCATTGCTTTCAACTATTATTACAAGAATTCTTTTTCACGCAATAAAATACAAGAATATTAATGTTGGTGAAAAACCGGCTGAATCAATAGTTATTGTTGGCAGTGAAGAAGAATGCAGGCGTGCACAAACAATTCTGAATGCCAATCCGGGAAGGTTTACTGTTACCGGGTTTGTTTCTCCGGCTAAAGAAATTATTGGGCCTGTTTTTTTGGGAAACATTACCCAGATTAATGATATTACTGATATTTATAAAATTGGTGAGATCATTTTTTGTGCAAAAGATATCAGCGCTGAAGATATTATGCACTGTATGTGTAACGTTGATAAAGAGGATTTAAAATATAAAATTCTTCCTGAAAAAAGCAGCTTTATTATTGGCAGTAACAGTAAAAATACGAATGGTGAATTGTATTCTCTAAACTGGCATTTTAATTTGCAGGAAGCATCCTCACAAAAACACAAACGCGTGTTTGATTGCCTTTCCTGTTTAATGCTTTTGCCGTTATTACCATTTCTTTTATTCAAGAAAACAAAGGTTCCTTTTTTCAAAAGCTGGACAGATGTTTTAAAAGGAAACAAAACATGGATTGGTTACAATGAAGAAGCTTCAGATCAAACTTTACCTAAAATCAAATCCGGAGTATTTAATACTGCTGATGAATTTCCTAAAAGAGAACTTGATACCACCACGCTTAAAAACCTCAACCTTCTTTATGCCCGCAATTACACTGCCACAAAGGACAGGATTATTCTGATGAAGGTGATTTTTGGGAAATCATTTAAATGACATTTTCACAGGTGGACACACTGCCGTATGCCCCTACAATTGTAACACGTA
>JACMRS010000287.1 GCA_014376345.1 Bacteroidia bacterium
AGTCCGCCCATTGCTATGCCAGCATCGGCAAGTGCTATAACAGGCGCATCATTAAATCCGTCTCCTGCAAAGGCAATCCTGCGTCCTTTACTTTTCAACTCCTGTACTTTTGCAACTTTATCTTCAGGTAGCAATCCTCCAAAAGCCTCGTCAATACCGAGTTCTTTTGACACTTTATCTACCACAGTCTGCTTGTCACCACTCAACATGATGGTTTTAATTCCAAGCGAATGAAGTTCAGTTATTGTTTGCTTAGCATCGCTTTTTATTCGATCGGAAATAATAATGTAGCCCGCATAAATTTTGTCAACTGATACCACAACAATCGTTTCAGTAATGTTATCCAGAGCCGGGTCGTAGGTGATATTAAACTTATTTAATAATTTTAAATTACCTGCAAATACTTCTTTGCCATCAACCAGTCCTTTTAATCCATGCCCTGCAATTTCTTCAACATTCTCTGCGCTGATATCTTTAATTTTATCTCCTGCATATTTTACAATAGCCGCTGCAACAGGATGGGTAGAGTTACTTTCGAGTGCAGCAGTTAAATTTACCAGCGTGTTTTTATCAATAGTTTCTGCCACCACTTTTTGTACTTCAAAAACACCTTCCGTCAACGTTCCTGTTTTATCCATGACAACCGTATCTATAGTTGTAATAACATCAAGAAAATTACTGCCTTTAAATAAAATTCCATTTGCAGATGCAAGTCCAATGCCACCAAAATAGCCAAGTGGAATAGAGATAACCAATGCGCAAGGACAAGAGATTACTAAAAATACGAGTGCCCTGTAAAGCCAGTCTGCAAAGACATAATTTCCTACAAAAAAATACGGCAGCAACGCAATTGCTATAGCTGAGAATACAACAACGGGGGTGTAAATTTTAGCAAATTTGGTAATAAATAATTGTGTTGGAGATTTGCTTGCAGAAGCATTCTGAACCATTTCTAATATTCTCGAAAGTTTGCTATCTTTATATAATGCTGTTACTTTTATTTCTGCAACTGCATTCAAAGAAATCATTCCTGCAAATACCGTGTCACCTGTATTTTTTGTTTCCGGAACGCTTTCACCTGTTAGTGCTGCGGTATTAAAAGAGGCTGCAGTTGATGTTAAAATGCCATCAAGAGCAGCTTTTTCTCCGGGTTTAATTAAAATGGTTTCACCTGTAATAATTTCTTTTGGTGAAATAATAAACTGCTCACCGTTTCTGATAACTATTGCTTTATCGGGTCGGACATCAAGAAGTGCTTTAATGCTTCTTTTAGCCTTTCCCACAGCAGCTTCCTGAAACAATTCGCCAATTGTATAAAACAACATTACAGCAACTCCTTCAGGATATTCACCAATTGCAAAAGCGCCTGCCGATGCAATACTCATCAGAAAAAACTCGGAGAAAAATGCGCCTGCAAAAATTGCTTTAAAAGCTTGCTTAACCACCGGAAATGCCACAGGAATATACGCCACAACATACCAGACTATTCTGACATAACTTTTAAAAAATTCCGGTTTGATAAAATAATCCATTGCCAGTCCGGAAATCAGTAAAACAAAACTGATAATAGATGGCAGATACTCTCTTATTGAAAATTCACTTTCATTTGAATGTTCATGATTGTGTGCATGCTCATCATGAGAATGACTTTCAACCTGATTATCAGTCTTAGCATTAATCTTTTCTTCAAGACTGCAGCAGGTTATTCTGCCTTGCTTGTCATAAGTATGTTTGTGTAATGGATCAGTGTTAATCATGATTAGTCAGTTTAACCTTCATCCTCTTCCATATTGGTTTGCTTTGCAAGAATAAAGAATGCGCCTTTCGTAACAATTTTTGAACCGGCCGGAATTTCTTTCAGTAAAGTAATTTCACTGTAACCAACATCATTTGTGCCTTTAGCCACTGCAATTCTTTCATAAGTAATTATACCCGTTTTAATGTCTGTTTTAAACACAATAAATATATAATCCTGTCCCTGAAAATTAACTATTGCACTGCTGGGAACGGCCGTTACAGTGGCATCTGAAAGACTTACAAGGGCTGTAATGCTCATGCCATCTATCAGTCCGGTTTTATCTCCTTTAACATTGCAATGCACAGCAATTGCTTTTGAATTGTCTTCAAAACTGTTGCTGATTCCATAAATTTCTGCATCATATTCTTTACCTGCATTGTTTGTAAGTGTAAAGTGAATGACCTGCCCGACTTTTAATTTGGAAAGGTCTTTTTCGTACACAAAAAGATCAAGGTGAATCTGGCTGTTGTCAATGATTTCAGCAACAGGTGTGCTTACATCAACATAGCTGCCGATTTTAACATTAACATGGCTTACAACACCACTCATAGGACTCTTGATAGAGAGAGAAGACTGTAAATTGCTATTGCTTAAAGTTTCCGGATTAATTCCCATCAAAGTAATCTGTCTGTCTAACGAAGCTTCTCTGGTTTTAAGTATTTTAAGATCTGCTTCTGATGCCTGAAGAGTAGCAGCTAATCCGGCATTATTTTTGCTCAAATCTTTCTGCCTGTTATTTTCCTGTTCTGCAAGAATTATTTTAGATTTAACTGTGAGATAATCTTCCTGCAATTGAATATATTGAGTGTTTGAAATGGTTGCAATTAAATCACCTTTCTTAATAATTCCTCCGGCCTGTACATTAAGTGTTTTAATAACCCCGCCGTATAAAGTAGTCGCATTGGCTTTGTTCTGATTGGGCACGTTTAATATGCCGTTTGCTTTTAAAGATGCGGTGAGTTGTTTTTGCTCAATGGTGCCTGTTTCAACACCGATGCTTTTGGCTTGTTCTGCAGTTAATTCTGCCAGAATTGATCCTTGTTGTTTTGCACCTAGTTCAGCTCCTGTATCATATTTTGCAGCGCTAAGCGTATCACCTGCAGGATTGTCATTTGTTTCACCTGATTTTTTCCCGCAGGAAATAAAACCTGTTACTATAATCAAACTTACAAAACTTAGTAAGAAGTAATTTATATTTGATATTGAATATTTATTGTTCATGATATTTTTATTTATTGATGAGATAATTAATTTTTATAATAGTTTCATTCATCTGCTGAACAGACTGTAAATATTGGATTCTGATACTTGAAGCAGTTTGAATGGCTTCCAGATAATCCTTGTATTTTATGTCAGCATTTGTGTAAGATATTTCTGCTGTTTTTTCAATCAGATCTGCACTTGCCAAGGCTGTATTTTTATAATAATTATACCGGTTCAACACTTGTCCGTATTCTATTAAAAGTGTCTGTAGCATGTTCTGTAAATTAATTTTTGCACTTTCTGCCTCCATTATCAGTGACTGTTTTTGAAGTTCCATTGATTTGATTTTTTGATTGCTGCTTGCAAAAGTTAATGGAATATTGATACCCACATTCAGTCCCGTAAATCGTTTGGATTTGTTAAAATAGACATCAGAGTTGTTAATGCTCTGAACACCAATTAGCGACTGATTAAAATATCCAATTGAAAAGTCGGGCAATACTTCGGCAGACTGAAGTTTTTTTGCTCGTCCTGCAATTTCTGCATTCTGCCAGAGTAATTTAAGTTGAGGGTTGTCTGAAAGCAGAGAGGTGTCAGTGCTGCCGTTAAACTCAATAGGAACCAGTGTTTTAGCTGAAACAGTAAACTCAGAATTGATGTTCATCAAGCTTTTTAGTGAACTGTAAGTGGCATTAAACTGTGAGTTGTTTGTTTGAATTAATAACTGCAACTCACCATATTTTATCTCAGCAATTGTTTTGTCAAGCAGCTTCATATCACCTGCTTTGTATCTTTTGGTAGCTGTGGTAACCAGCAGTCGAAGAGTGCTGTCTAAACTCATCAATTCTGTTTTTTCATTCTGAAGAAACAGCAGGTTGTAATACAATATATTAACATGCGATTTTAATTCATTAATCGCAGATTCTCTTTCCATTTGATTGCCTTTGAGCTGCGCTTTATACAACGCAGATCTTGCATGAAAAACAGTCGGAAACGGAATGTCCTGTGATACCTGAAAAGCACGGTCATTATTTATACTGTTGTATTGGCCTGTTTGCATATTGACCCTTAATTTTGGAATATCAAAATACGATTTTGAATTGCTGAAACCTGATTGCACATTAAGATTTTGTGCTTGCACTGTCGGGTTATTTTTCAAAGCATAATTTGTTATTTCATCCAGGCTGTATTCAGTCACTCCAGTATTGCTTTGACCCATTAAATTAGAGGATGTTAAAAGCAATGCAACGAATAATGTTATTACAGGTGCTGTTTTAATTTTTACTTTGAACATATTTTTACTGTTTATGATAATATATAATAAAGGCAATACAAATAATGTCAGGAATGTAGCAGTTACCAAACCGCCGATGACAACACTTGCCAGTGGTTTTTGAACCTCAGCACCTGCGCTGTGTGAAAGTGCCATCGGTAAAAATCCGAGTGAAGCCACCAAGGCTGTCATTAACACCGGTCTTAATCGTATTCTTGTACCTTCAATTACCCGTTTCAATACATCATCCCACCCATCTTTTTCCAACTGGTTGAATGTCCCTATCAGAACAATTCCGTTTAATACCGCGACCCCAAATAGTGCAATAAATCCAATACCCGCGCTGATGCTAAATGGCATGTCGCGAATCAATAAAGCGAATATGCCACCAATTGCACTCATTGGAATAGCGGTAAAAATCAAACCTGCTTGTTTAAATGAGGAAAAAGTAAAATATAACAGCACAAATATTAAAAGCAATGCTATCGGTACTGCAATCATTAGCCGCTTTGATGCTCGCTGCAGGTTTTCAAAAGTGCCACCATAAGTATAATAATAACCGGAAGGTAGTTTTACATCTTTATTTAATTTTACCTGAATATCTTCTACCACACTTTGCACATCCCTGTCATGGACATTAAAAGAAATATAGACTCTGCGTTTACCATCTTCACGACTAATTTGCGCAGGCCCTTCCTTAAAGGATACTGATGCTACCTGAGAAAGTGGGATCTGATTTCCATCAGGTGTTGGTATAAACAGGTTGTTTACATCTTCCAGTGAAGAACGGTGGTTGCTGTCTAACCTTATAACCAGATTGAATTTGCGCTCATTTTCAAACACTGATCCGGCTGTTTCTCCGGCGAATGCCATTGTTACAATTTGGTTTATATCAGAAATATTCAAACCATATAAGGCTAACCGGCCTCTGTCATATTCAATATTAATTTGTGGCAAACCGGAGATCCGTTCTATTTGTGGTAATGATATTCCATTAATACTTTTTATTGAATTTGCCACCTTATTAGCATACGAATTTAATGTGTCAAGGTTTTCACCAAAAATCTTAATTGCCACATCTTGTTTAATGCCGCTCATTAATTCATTAAAACGCATTTGTATTGGTTGGCTGGGTTCTGCTATAACACCTGGTATGTTATTTAACTTTTCTTTCATTTTATCAGCTAATTCATAAAAATCATTTGTTGTTTTCCATTCGCTTTTATCCTTTAAAATAACTATTAAATCGCTAGCCTCCATAGGCATCGGGTCGGTGGCTATATCTGCCGCACCTGTTTTACCTACCACCATTTTTACTTCAGGAAATTCTTTTATAATTCGTTCAGCCTGCATTACGGTTTCAATTGTCTGGCTCAGGGAAGTTCCCTGAGGTAAAGTAAATTCAATTGCATAATCACCTTCCTCCAAAGTTGGAATAAACTCGCCACCTAAACTGTTGAATACTAAAATACTCACTATAAAAAGCATCACTGTGAATGAAATTATCAGGTATTTAAACTGTATTGCTTTTTGCAAAATGGGTTGGTAAATATTCTGTAAAAAAGTCATCATTCTATCTGAAAAATTTCTTTTTTGGGATATGTTTTTAGATAAGAACAACGCACACATCATTGGAATGTAAGTAAGTGATAATATCAACGCCCCGAAAATAGAAAAACCAACGGTTTGGGCCATTGGACGAAACATTTTACCTTCTATTCCAATTAATGTCAGGATAGGAATATAGACAATCAAAATGATTATTTCTCCAAAAGCTGCGCTGCTTCTGATTTTGGATGCCGATTGAAATACCTCATCATCCATTTCACTTTGAGTGAGGCGGGCAATCGATTTTCGCAAACCAAGGTGATGCATTGTAGCTTCAACGATGATAACTGCGCCATCTACAATTAATCCAAAGTCAATAGCACCGAGACTCATCAAATTAGCGCTGACACCAAATACATTCATCAACCCTAATGCAAATAATAATGATAATGGAATAGCAGTGGCAACAATAAGGCCCGCTCTGAAATTGCCTAAAAACAATATTAATACAAAAATAACAATTAATGCCCCTTCAATCAGGTTCCTCTCCACGGTGCTAATAGCCCTGTTTACCAAATCTGTTCTGTCCAGAAAAGGTTCAATGATTACATCTTCAGGCAGAGAAGCCTGGATTGTGGTCATTCTTGATTTTACATCAGTTACAACACTTGAACTATTTGCACCTTTCAACATTAACACAATGCCTCCAACCACTTCCTTTTCGCCATTATATGTCATAGCGCCATACCGTGGAGGCGAACCATATTGAACACGTGCAATATTTTTTATTAAAATTGGTGTGCTGTTTGGATTGTATTTAACTACTATATTTTCTATGTCTGCGAAGGATTTTACCATCCCTATGCCTCTTATAAAATAGGCATTTGGTTTTTTATCAATATAAGCACCACCGGTATTTTCATTGTTTTTAGATAATGCGTCAAAAATCTCAGGAATACTGACTCCCATTGCCTTTAAGCGGTCGGGATCTACACTTACTTCATATTGTTTAGTTAGTCCACCAAATCCTGTAATTTCCGCTACACCTTTTATTCCATTCAATTGGCGGGCAACAATCCAATCCTGGATGACTCTTAAATCCATTGAGGAATATTTGTTTTCACTGCCCTTTTTCGGATGAATCACATATTGATATATTTCGCCTAACCCAGTTGTTATAGGTGCTAATTCTGGCTTACCCATACTTGGGTTAATTTCTTTTTCTGCTTGTTTTAACTTTTCACCTATTAGTTGTCTGGCGAAGTAGATATTTACGTCATCCTCAAATACTATTGTAATAACACTTAACCCGAATCGCGAAAATGAACGTATTTCCATTACATCAGGAAGATTCGCTAAAGTTTTTTCTATCGGATAGGTTACAAACTGTTCGACCTCCTGCGCGGCTAAAGTAGGGGAACGTGTAATAATTTGTACCTGATTATTTGTAATATCAGGTAAGGCGTCAATTGGAAGTTTGGATGCACTCCACACCCCCCATACAATGAGTGCCAGTGTCATTATCGCAATGACTAATTTATTTTTTACGCTAAACGCAATGATCTTATCTAACATTGTTATTAATTTGAAATAAAATAAAAAGTAAGTATGCGTATCCGGAATCCTATAGAGTGATTCTAAGGAAATTATAATCGGATACTATAAGAATTAAACAGAGAGTTTTGGCGGCTGCCAGATTTTTCCTTCATATAAGGAAATAAAAGATTCGGTATAAACCTGCATCTTAACTGATGTTGAATAGGTGGTAATATTTTTAATTGCTGAGGAAAAATAATTGATTGTTATAATCTGACCGCAACAAGTGCAAGTGCAAAACGGACTGCAAGTATCATCAGAATCATTGTGATGAGTATGAGTTGATGCCAGTTCAGTTTTGTCAGCATCTTTCATACATTCATTATCCGAATCAGAGCAAGTCCACACAGACAAAGTAAGGATGTACAGGGAAAATAATATGATGAATGCTTTTGACACCTTTTGCAAAGGTATGTAAAATCCGGGGAATCAAAAACGGCTATCGGAAAGCCAACTTTGGGAATTTGAAAAAAGCAGGGACTTTGAATCAAAGATCCTGCAGTAAATTAATTTTTAGGTCCCATCAGCTTAACGAACTGATCTAGCTGTGGAATTATAACAATTCCTGTACCCCTGTTCAGAGAGCGTCCTTTATCAGAATTATTTTCAGTAGGTGGAAGATTTTCACTTCTTCCTGCCGCTATCATTCGCGCTGGAGATAAGCAAAGTCTTTTTGAAGATGTTCTTAATACGGCTGATGCCTTAATGCCTGCTAATACAACTGGCCAGGCAAATGATGATGCTACTGATAATGATGAATTTTTTCATGTTGTTTTTATTTTTTTAAATTGTTGAATTTGTTGTGTCTTGTTTTCTGTTAAATAGCCAAAAGATAAGTGGGAAAACCAGCAATGTTAATATGGTTGCTGTGATAAGTCCACCGATAATGACAATGGCAAGAGGCTTTTGTGATTCTGAGCCGATGCCGGTAGAGATTGCAGCAGGCAGCAGTCCTATTGAAGCCATGATTGCAGTCATTATCACGGGTCTTGTCCTTGTTTTTACGCCCTCAATAATAGCAGTATTGATATTAAAGCCCAACTTGATGTTACTGTGAAATTCAGTGATTAGTATCACCCCATTCTGAATGCAGATGCCAAAAAGGGCAATAAAACCCACGCCTGCGGAAATGCCGAAATTCATGCCGGTAAGATGAAGGGCCATAATCCCTCCGATGATTGCAAAAGGCACATTGATCAAAACCAAAACAGAGTCTTTGATATTCCCGAACATAATGAACAGCAGAATAAATATTCCGACAAGGCTTACAGGAATTACTTCGCCGAGGCGTTTTGTAGCCCTCACCTGATTTTCAAATTCACCGGTCCAGCCTATGCTGTAACCATCAGGCAAAGAAATATTTTTAGCAACCAATTGCTGAGCCTCTGTAATTGTGCTGCCAAGATCACGTTCTCTCACCGAAAATTTTACGCCTATAAAGCGCTTGTTGTTGTCTCTGTAAATAAAAGCAGGGCCTGTTACTTTGCTGATATTTGCAATTTCTTTTAATGGTATTTTGTTGTTGTCCATGGTAGGCACTTTCAACTCTCCGATATCTTTTTCGTCTTTTCTATATTCTGATGAATATCTCACTCTGACATCAAATTTCTTCTCATTCTCATATTTCTGAGTGGCTGTCTTTCCTCCAAAAGCCATTTCAAGAACTGCTTGTGCATTGTCAATCGTGACGCCATACACTGCCATTTTTTCGCGGTCAAGCACCACGCTTATTTCAGGCTGCCCGATATTTCTTAAGATCCCAACATCCTTAATACCCTCAACATGCTGTATCTGCTTAATGACGTCGTTCGCAATATCGTCGAGTTTTTCAAGGTCGTCACCGTAAATTTTAACAGCATTGGACGCGTTAATCCCTGCAACGCTCTCTGCCACATTGTCAATGATAGGCTGTGAATAGTTGTAAACGATCCCCTGATATTTCTTAAGCTTTAAATCCATCTCTTCCACCAGTTTGTCCATAGATATATTACGTTGCCAGTCATCCTTGTTTTTGAGGTTTACTTGCATTTGGACATAATAAAATCCGCTGGGATCTGTGCCGTCATTACTTCGTCCTGTTTGAGACAAAACTCCGTTCACTTCCGGAAATGACTGAAGTTCTTTTCTTAAAAACGATACAGTTTTTACGGTTTCGTTCAGGCTGCTACTCATAGGTAGCTTAGCTTCCACCCACAATGCACCTTCATTAAGTTGCGGTAAAAATTCAGTTCCTAAAAATACTGAAGAAAAGAAAGTTACAATTATTACACCCAGCGAAATCAGCAGTGTCTTGCGTTTATTACTGAAAGTAATGTTGATACACTTTTCTATTAATTTATTGAAGAAGTTAACGAACGGATTGTTCTTTTCTTTTACATTTTTATTCAATAGAATGTGAGAAAGAACAGGCACCAGCGTGAGAGTAAAGATTAGTGCACCTAGAAGTGCGAAACCAAGTGTATAGGCAAGAGGTGAGAACATCTTTCCCTCAACTTTCTGAAAAGCAAAAATTGGTAGCAGTGCCATGATAATGATGAGTTTCGAAAAAAAGATAGCTTTACCCATCTCTGCGCCCTTCTTTTTAATCAGTTTGCCTTTAGACAGTTTGTTGAAATGCAACATGCCTTTTTTATGCGCGAGGTGGTCGAGTGAAACAAAGATACCTTCGACCATTACTACCGCCCCGTCTATTATTATTCCGAAATCAACCGCTCCCAAAGAGAGTAGGTTGGCGCTCATTCCTTTTAATTTAAGGCAAAGGAAAGCGAATAAAAGGGAGAGGGGAATAATGATGGAAACAATAAGCGTGGTTCTCCAATCGGCCATAAAAAGAAATACGATGACGGTTACCAGCACTATACCTTCCATAAGATTATGGAGCACTGTTTTGGTAGTAAAATCCATTAAGGTATCGCGGTCATAAAAAGTGACCATTTTCACATCCTTTGGCAGAACATGGTCGTTTAGCTCTTCTATTTTTTCTTTCACTCTTGTAAGCACTTCCTTGGGATTTTCTCCCTTGCGCATCACAACGATTCCTTCCACCACATCATCGTTGTTGTTTAAGCCTGCCTGCCCAACTCTCGGAAGAGAACCTTCGCGAACGTCGGCTAGATTTTTTACAAGTATCGGGTTACCGTCTGCCTCTTCGACAATAATGTTTTCTATATCTTTAATTGATTGAAGCAGACCAACCCCCCTGACAACATAGGCCTGGCCATTCTTTTCTATGATATCGCCGCCAACATTCAGGTTGCTTTTGTTTACAGCCTGGTAAATATCCAAAGGTGTGACATCATATTTTGAAAGCTTGTCCGGGTCAACGCTGATTTCATATATTTTCTCCTGGCCCCCGAAAGCCACCAAATCGGCCACTCCCGGCACAGAGCGAAGCTGCCTGTCAATCACCCAGTTCTGCAATGTTAGTAGCTCACGCGTGTCTCTGGTGTCGCTTTTCAATACGTACCTGAATACCTCGCCAGTGGGTCCGTATGGAGGCTGAACATCCGGACTTACATCATCCGGTAATGATACTGATCTTAGCTGGTTATTAACCTGCTGTCGGGCAAAAACATCTTCGACATCATCATCGAATATTATCTTGATAATAGAAAGCCCGAACATGGTAATGCTTCTAACGCTCGTTTTTCTTTGAACTGAATTCATTGAAATTTCTATAGGCGTGGTAACAAAGCGTTCTATCTCACTGGCGCTCCTGCCGTTCCATTCAGTTACAATAATGATCTGTGTATTGGTGACATCAGGAAATGCTTCTATCGGCATATTTCTGAAGCTTATAATTCCTGATATTACGAGAATACTAACCCAGAAAAAAGTAAATGGCCTGTTCCTTAGCGAAAAGGAAATGATGTTTTTAATTAATTTGGTCATTGCGCTTAGTCGTTTAAAGCATCATAAACCAGAAGTTGGTTGTGGGTCATTACTTTTTCATTTTCTTTTACACCTGACGCAATAAAAGTGGTTTCTCCAACCTGTCTTATAATTTCAACCTGTCGGGTTTCTATGTTGTTTCGATCCTTAAATATCATAACGAAATTTTTGCTCTTGTCGAATACGATAGCTGACGATGGGACAGAAAATGCTTCTTCATGCTCTGAAAAGCTTATCTTGATGCCTGCGCGCATTTCAGGCTTTAATAGAAAGTCTTTATTTTCTAGGATGATTCTCACTTTCATCGCCTTGGTCTGAGGATCTATAATATTGAATAGCTTGTCTACATGGCCTCTGAAAACACGGTCGGGATAACTGAGAGTTGTCACGCTGGCATCCATACCAAGTTTTACCTGCTCAATATCACTTTCATTGACATTTGCTATAGCCCACACTTCGTCAATCTGGGCAATGTCAAATATATTATCAGTACGGTCGCTCCGTAACAGCATGTTCTGGTTGATGTTCTTTTGAATCACAAATCCACTGATTGGCGACAACACTTCGTAAATTGAACCTGGCTTCAAGTTATAAATACTGTAGGTTTCTTGAATCCTGCGCAATTGTGATTCTGATTTGTCGAGTTCACTTTTAGCAATCAAAATTTCTTTTTCTGAGGAGAGCTTACCTTCGTAAAGCTCTTGGGCTATTTTGAGGTTATTCTTAGCTATTAGAAGGTCTGTCTTTGCATCAATCAGCTCCTTTTCAAAGCTTGCCACTTCGGTACTTCTGATAGTTGCCAAAAGTTGTCCTTTTTGAACATAATCTCCGAGCTCAACATTTACTTTTAGCACATTGCCGCCGACAATAGGAAATACTTCTATTAACTTATTATTGTCTGCGGAAATTTTACCATAGAATTTAAACTCGTCCCTAAGTGGCTCCCGCTTCACAGTTGCTGTGGTAGTAGAGCCAAGCATGGTATCACTTAACACGAATGTTTTTTGCTCTTCAGCTTTTGGCTTGGGCAGCGAACAGCCCTGCACTACTGTTAACAATACTGTTAACGCAATAATTAAATTACTTTTCATTTATAAAAATAGTTTTATTGACCGTTGTATTCAATTCTTCAGAGGCAATAACCAGTTTCTTGTTAATGTCATTAATCTGTTGCATGCTCAGGTTATA
>JACMRS010000029.1 GCA_014376345.1 Bacteroidia bacterium
AATGCTTCGCGAAGCTGAGCCTCAATTTCGAAACACTCAGGAGCCTTAATATCTTCTAAATTAATACCACCAAATGTTGGTTCCAGGGCTTTTACACAAGCCACAAATTCATCAACAGATTTGGTGTTCAGCTCAATATCAAAAACATCAATATCAGCAAATATTTTAAACAAAATACCTTTACCTTCCATTACCGGTTTACTCGCTTCCGGACCGATATCACCTAAACCTAAAACCGCAGTTCCATTGCTTATTACAGCAACCAGATTTCCTTTAGCTGTATATTTATAAACGTCTTCAACGTTTTCTGCAATGCGAAGGCAAGGTTCTGCAACACCCGGGGAATAAGCGAGACTGAGATCGCGCTTGGTTTGAGTAGGTTTGGTAGGTATAACTTCAATCTTGCCGGGTCTTCCCTGGCTATGGTAATCTAGTGAGTCTTGTTGCAGTTGGTTTGGAGATGACATATAAAATATAGTTAATGCCGAAGCATGTTGTTTAATAATTCGAAGGGCGAAGGTAACAAATTTTCGTATTTGATGGTAACCCTTAATTCATAACTTATTGGTAATGAGGAGTATTAATTGTAATCAACGAAATAATTGAGGGAATTTATTTAAGAAAGACTGTTAAAAACTCACCTTGCTGTTGAATCAGCTTCAACTGATTTATAATCTATTCTATACACACCAAACCCTTTGTTTTTATATAGAAGTGTATGTCCGGCAATGTTTATCGGATGGTCTGTAAAATAAGAAGTGTCTGTAAGAATCAGATGTGTTGGTCTGTGATTACTATAAATCCAGTTAACAAAATCGGTAGGGTGGTCTTTGCTGATTCTGTAACCCCTTAAATTCAGAAAATAAAGCATGTTATTGGGATTGGCATCATAAGCCGTAATAACGCGGCTTTGACGTGTGATTCCAAATTTACTGCTAAGTAATTTATCAATGTTTTTATAATCCTCAGGTTGCTGAAAACTCTGATCCCAGTAATTACCGAAAGTAAATCTTTCTGTTTCACGCTTTGCAGTTTGTTTGCGACTTTCATACACTGCAACTATTAGTATTAAAACCACAGAAATTCTGATCCACCAAAACTGTCTTCCGGCATTTTGTAGCCAGTATGCCCAGGTTGTAATTAAAAATAATATTGATGGTAAAAGTGTGATAATATAATAATCGTGGTAGCGAAATTGCATGATCATAATCGCCATAAATGCAAGGCTGCCAAGTCCATAAAATAAGGTAGTCCAGAACAGCAATCTGTCACCTCTTTTATAAGTTACAGGAAGCAAAATAAACATAGCGCCGAAAGCAGCAAGAACAAGTGGCAGGTAGGTTTCCTGCGGCCAGTTCGACCAATAAATATTAAAAGCTTCTTTAAACTGAGCAATATCCGGAGCTAGTGGCGCCGACATCATAAAGTACTGGCTGTTATATTGGTGGTTTAGATAATCAGAATAAACATACCAGCTAAATGCAAGAAGCACTGAAGTTGTTAAAGTAAGCCACCAGTATTTTTTATTAGTAATTAAACAAAGTTTGTTTTTATGAAGCCATTTTAATTTATCTAATAAAAGTAAAATGCCAAGTACGATAATGCCAATAACTGAAGTTATTTTTATTGCAATTGCAATGGCAGAAAAAAGACAGAAAAAAATTCTGTTTTTTTTATCCGGAGGTTCATGAATGTCTTTGAAAAAGTAAAACCAGGCAACCAGCATAAATCCAAGACTGGCAGCATCAGGCACAAAATTCGCTGAATAAAAAACCAGGATAGGGGAGAAGAAAAATAAGCCGGTACATAAAAGTGAAAGCCAGATTTTAGAAGTGTAAAAATACAATATCCTGAAGGCAGAAAATATCCCGAAAGAAACGACAACAAACATCAGGAATCTGTACCAGAAATCATGGTATCCAAACAGTTTATAGCAAACAGCAGCAGCATAATTCATAAGCGGAAATTCGCAGCCCACATAACCATTTCCGGCAATTACTTCGTTTACCTCAGGATGAAAAAAGCGCATGCCTTCGTAATAATAATTCTGAGCAATACAGGCCCTGTCACATTGTGCACCTTGGTGCACAGACATTGGCTTTTCAGGCATGTGCTCAAAAATACCAAGACTGTAACAAATGGGAAGCCACAGCAAAGCAAAAATAAAAAACAGTTTTTTAGAGCTTTGCTTCATCTGTAAATGCTTTAAGGTTATTTAAGATTCTGAAGGTTTTGGCGGTGTTAATGGAATTCTCGTTTCTTTGATTTTATTGAAACCACCATAGATGTTTTTCAGTAGGTTGAAACCTCTTTGTTTTAAAATAGAAGCAGCAGTTATACTGCGGTAACCACCACCGCAATGCAGGTAGTAATATTTTTCTTTATCTAATCCTTCATAAGTACTAAGCTCTTCAAGAGGAATATTGATTGCTTCAGTAATACGCTGAGTATTATATTCATCACGACTTCTGACATCAATCACAGTTTCTTCACGAAAATTAAGATCAAGTTCAAACTCTTCAGTGTCAATGCTGATCACCATATCGAATCTTTTGCCATCTTCTTTCCAGGCGTTGAAACCGCCTTTTAAATAGCCTGAAATATTATTAAATCCAATATCCTGTAAACGTTTAAGACTTTCTTCAATATTGTCTGCTACAATTACCAGCTTCTGGTCTTTTTCAAGAAGTTCAGCGGCCCATTTTTCAAACGGACCGTTTAAACCAACGTTCAATGATTTCGCAATAAATCCTCTTTCGAAAATATCCGGCACTCTGGTATCTAGTATGGCAGCGCCATCCGCCACCTGTTGCTTAAATTCTTCAAGTTCAAGCTCTCTGATTTCTGACATGTCGCAAAGATAATAAAATTGATGGGAGGTGGGGATTGATAATTCAGCAATTCTGTTTTGCTCACTAATAAAATCCTATGCTCAAGTCATAAGTGCAACAAAAGGTTGCTACCCCTTCGGGATGAAGTGAAGCGTAGCGAAACGGCATCCCGAAGGGGTAGCGCTAATAAATCTATCTTCGCATTACGACATGAAAGAAAGATATTATCAGCTTACCCAAGCACAAAGGTACATGATTGAAACATTAATCAAGTCCGGAAAAAATCAAACTCAAGTAGCAAACTTGCTCAATGTACATAGAAGTACAATAAGCCGTGAGCTTCGCCGTAATACTCCACAAAGAGGTGCGGGAGCAAAAGTATATGTTGCTGACTCTGCTCATTATAAAACATGGGAACGGCATCATACAAAAGCAAAACAGGTTAAATTTACTTTGCCATTAAAAAATCAAATGATGAAATGGATGGCACGTAAAAGATACAGTCCTGAATTTATTGCAGCCAAATGG
>JACMRS010000288.1 GCA_014376345.1 Bacteroidia bacterium
AAAAAATCATTTACTAAAGGTGCTTTCCATTTCTTCACAAGCGTATCTTCAAATTCAAGATAAACTTTTATTAATTGATCAATTGAAAATACAGACAAATCCATTGCATTGTATTTTAACATCACACCATTAAAATACTCCTGAAATTGAGCACGCATTTTATCGGCTCTATTAAGATTTATCAATATTCTCCAAATAGCTTTTAAAATATCATAATAATCTCTCCAGCCTTTATTTTCTATTATCAATCCGCTGTCAAATGATTCTTTTACACCCATCATCTTCTCCATAAATCCTGCATTTACACTGTATCCGGGAAGTAACTGCAAAGAAGCAAACCATGAATTCAGATTATAATAGATACGCCCTTTGATGAGCCCAAGCATATTGGCATAAATTGCAGAATTGGCATTGACCTTTTTCAAATCAATTCCCATTACAACCGAAAACTGACGGTAAACAGCCTCATACATTTTAGTGATAAATGAAAACGTAAGCGGACTGGTTAATCCGGGATAACTTTCGATAATATTGCTGTTATCCCAGGTTGTTTTTTTTGTATTGGGATCAGGGAGATTTGAGACCGATGTTACCGGCCTTACCTGAAGTACAAACAACTTGTTCTGATAAAAAGAAAATTCAATATCAGGATAATAATGAAGTTTTGAATGAAGCTTTAAAATCGCTGTAGCTACAGACTTCAACATACTTGTATTGAGAGATGCAATATTTTGCAAATGCGCTTCAACAACTATCAAAGAAGTGCCACCATGACCGGCTGATCTGATTTGTTCTGCTTTATTGACTATAATTTCTTCAATAATATTTCCATCGCGATTAATAGTAAAAGTATCCGCATCCAGTTCACCTGAAACAAGGCCCTCCCCCAAACCATAAACTGAAGAAACCAGATACTGATCTCTTCTGCCATTAACCGGATTTAACCCAAATGCCACACCTGAAACTTCAGCATCTACCATTTTCTGAACAATAACAGCAATGCCGGTTTCAGAATGAATATCATTTGCTTTTCTGTATTCAATAACTCTGCTTTCAAAAGCCGACAGCCACACTTTTTTAATAGCAGATTCCAGATGTTCCTTAGTAACAAATAATTCGGTTTCATACTGACCTGCAAATGAATGTGTACCACCATCTTCATCAACACCTGATGAACGGACTGCTGCAAAAGCATTGCCGTCATTATAAATGTATTTTATTATTTCATCAAATGTGTTTGGCTGAAAATGAAAATCATCTATAAATTGTTTTGGATTTTCTATTCCTGCAGGTATTAATTCTAAAAGAGAAACCGAAGAAATAATAACAAATTCAGGAACAGAAAGTCCTGCATCAATAATATTAAAAAGGTTTGCACCTTTACCGCCACATTGGTTAAGATCAACTTTATCGGGTATGATATTACTAAAAATAAATCTCATATTAATTTCATAATCATAGGAATACCACCAAGTGAAAGGTACATGCCAATAGTCCACAATGCTGAAGCATACTCCATGTATTTAGCCGCTTTAACATTGCTGTTTGTTAAATAAATAATACCCGGTATTGCACAAACACAAAATATAGAAATCAGAACAATATACATGGAACCGATTCCTGCAAAATATGCAGCCATTAAAGCAAAACCGAGTGTGGCTGAAAGACAAGCCAGCCATGCTAATGGTGCTCCTTTCTGACCGAGCATAATAGTATAACTTAGTACGCCTTCTTCTTCAGCAGAAGGCACTTTAATCTTCCTCCCAATTTCAAGAACAATTCCATTCATAAAACTTACAGCGAAAAAGAAAAGCAATCCCTTTGGTGCAGTAGCGCCTTCTATCAGCCAATCTAAGCCACTTGCATAAACATCTACAAGCGGAATAATTAACATGTGACTTGTTACATACCAGAACTGATGCTTCTTAAGCCAGTTTACAATAAAAAACTCTTTGCCCATCAGGCACAGATAGCCTATTACTATTAAATAAATTATGAAAACTTTTGGAATAAACAAATTGGCTGCAATCTGCATCACTACTACAGCTGCACCGATGTAAAATAATTCCTTTAAAGAAATAATCCCTCTGATAACAGGAAGATATTTTCGGTATTTCATGTCATCTTCATGGTCTTTAAACTCATCAAAGATTCTTACTAAAAGAAACAAGGTCAATGTTGTAAATGCACCTGCAAAAAATACAGGCCATTCAATAAAACCTTCTTTACCGCGACAAATTCTACTGTAAGAGACAGCGGAAAAAGTAAAGGAGCCGACCATAAAAATATAACCCGCAAATGGAAAACGTTCCTTCTGATAAATATAAAATCTTTTTAGTAAACTCATCATTGTTTTCTTCCAAACAAACGGTGAGCCTTCGCAAAACTGCCACTGGCAAGGGCTGCAGCAATACTTAATTCACCTGCCAGTACGATTGCTCCACAGATCTCAGCAAATTTTCTTGCGCCACCTTCTCCGTAACAGCCTAACAATTCAAGACATTCTCTCTGTGTTGGCAATCTGGTTCCGCCACCTACAGTGCCCACAACAAGACTAGGAAGTGTGACAGTTACATACAAATCACCGGCTTTATTTACCTCCATTCTGGTGATGCCGACATATGCTTCGCTCACACACGCAACATCTTGTCCGCAGGCAAGAAATAAAGCTGTAAGTGCATTTGCAAAATGACCTTGAACACCAATACTGCCGCTTTGTATGGCTGCAAGTGTGCTGGTTTGCCAATAGGAAGCAATTTGCTCTGGAGTTGAATACAAAACTTCTTTAACTATTTGTGCTTTCACAACAGCTTCAGCAGTAACTTTCTTTCCCCTGACCGTTGAAAAACTAACAACTGTCGCTTTTTTATCTCCCGAATAATTACTTTCCAGAAACCAGATTTGTGGCTGAATTGGTGTGTGCTCAATAATATAATTACAAATTGTTTCAGTACAAAGAGTTACCATATTCTGACCTGCAGCATCGCCGGTAGTATAATCGAAAATACAAAGTACCTGATTGCCTTCCATATTCAATCTCAGATCAAGAAGCTGGGCATGGCTGCTTACTTTTTTAATAATCTCTCTGAAAATATCAACCTGATCAAGTATCCAATACATGAATTTTCCTACTTCAGGTAATGAATTAAATTTAAAAACAGGCGTTCTCTGAACCGCTTCAGTAAGACAGATTGAAGTAATACCACCACTCAATCTGGTTGCCCTTGCGCCTCGGCTGTAACTTGCAACTAATGCGCCTTCGCTTGTTGCAAGCGGCACATAAAAATCACCTTTTGCTAAAATGCCATTTATTAATAACGGACCAACAAGTCCTGTTGGAACTTGCGTCATTCCAATAAAGTTTTCAATATTTCCCTGATAAAAAGCGGGATCTTCGGGCATTGCTTCTTTCCCTGAAAGTTTAGAGAGACTTAAATTTTTCTCAGACTTAATAAATTCAAGTCTCTTCTCAAAAGACTCCTTCGACCAACTTAAAAGTCCTGGCACTAAAGGATTGGTTAAATTACCATTCCCGGTATTTAAAGATTCAAGGGTACTGTCCCAGCTATTGGTTTGCTCGATCAGTTTAATCAGCTTACGCGCTTTTTCAGATGAAGTGGACATTAAATATTTTCAGTTTTAAATTTTTATAGCCATTAGTTTAAAGCTACAATCTGTTCAAATATATACAGAATTATTTAATTCAGATAATATTTGATTTCTGCATAACAGATGAAAGCTGTTATGCGGAAATTTAAAACAAAAAAGAAAGTTTAATTCTTGCTGTAATAATCAAATGCCAGTTTAGAAATCTTTGCTATTACAAGTTCACCTTTTGTGTGTGCTCCAATAAAATCTGTCACATAGATTACGATTCCAAAACGCCTGCCATCAGGCAATGTAATAAT
>JACMRS010000289.1 GCA_014376345.1 Bacteroidia bacterium
GTAAAGTATATTCGGGTAGCGAATCACTGTCTTTCTGATCCGGTCTCAACTCTGCAGAAGGTGCCTTCTCCATAATTTCCGAAGGAATAATTTCTTCGTTTCTGTTGATATATTTTGCCAGTGCATAAACTTCCATTTTATACACATCTCCCATCACACTTAATCCGCCGCACATATCACCATACAAGGTGCTGTAACCAACGGCCATCTCACTTTTATTTGATGTGTTCAACAAAATATGTCCCAGTTTATTACTGATTCTCATCAGTAAAACTGCCCTGCATCTTGCCTGCATATTTTCTTCTGCAAGTCCGAATAGCAGGTCTTTAAATACCGGCTCCAGAATACTTCTGAAAGCATCAAAAGCATCTGCAATAGGCAATGTATAATATTCAACTTCCAGATTACCTGAAAGCTTTATGGCATCGTGAACAGAACCTTCACTACTGAATTCGGAAGGCATTAAAACTGCCAGTACATTTTCTTTCCCAAGCGCTTCAACAGCTAAACATTTTACTACAGCACTGTCAATTCCGCCTGAAGATCCAAGTACTGCTTTGGTAAAACCTGATTTGGTGAAATATTCCTTTATCCCAAAAACCAACGCTTTATAAATTTCTTCAATACCTGTTTCTACACCTTTATCTAAAGGTTCTAATCCTACAATATCACCCTCTTCAAAATCTACATAAGCTATGGTTTCTTCAAAAGATGGCAGCCTTAAAACAAGCTCTCCTTTTTTATTAAAAACCACAGAAGAACCATCGAAAATTATATCTGTATGAGCTCCCACCTGATTGACATAAATCAATGGCAGTTTATAGTTGAGCACTTGATTTCGAAGAATATCTTCTCTTTCATTTCGCTTCGATCTGTTAAAAGGCGAAGCAGAAATATTGAAAACGATATCGGGATTTTTATCCGCAATATTTTTCAGGGGATCTTCTTCATAACTGAAAAAATCCATCTCATCCCAAAGGTCTTCGCATATTGTAATTGCTGCTTTCCAACCCAAAACATTAACAGGTTCAAACACCTCATTTACCTGAAAATAACGTGCTTCTGAAAATACATCATAAGTTGGTAGTAAGGTTTTGAAAACAGTATTCAAAAGTTTGCCATCGCTGATATAAAAAGCTGCATTATAAAGACGTCTTCCTTTAGGATTTTTATTTTCTGCAGGACCGCCAACAATAATTGAAACACCTTTAGACGCTTTAATAATCTGATCTAAAACTGAATTACATTTTTTTATAAAGTAATTGTAATCCAGAAAATCATCAGGAGGATAACCGCAGATAGCAAGTTCTGAGAAAATAATCAGATCAGCTTTCTCATCACGCGCTTTTTTAACTGCACCGATGATTTTTAAAGTATTCGCATCAAAATCACCAATCCGGTAATTGAGTTGCGCCAGAGCAATTTTCATAAAGGCTGTAATTTAGAAGAATACTCCTAAATGCAATCCAAGTCCGTTATTGATTGCGTTTACTTTTTTGTTATTCAGAAAATCAGTAAATCCATTGTCAAATCTAAGTCCTGCTGTAATTGAAGTATTACCACTGATTCTGTATTCAATACCGGCACCGATTAGCATGGCTACACGAAGCGCATTGACATTATCCTCATAGGTTTTGAAATCGTATTTATTGTTGTCATTTACATTCGGATTGTATTTTTCATCTAGTCCGAAAGCCGGAGCAGCAGAAGAAACCACGGTATTACCTATTGAAAAAGATGGAATAATACCAAATTGTCCCCAATAAGTGATTGCACCTATTTCTTTAGTTTTGAATTTAACAGCAATTGGAATCTGAATATATTTCAAAGAATAATGGTAATCAAGATTAGAATAAGTCCTGAAATCATTGTCTCTTGTGAAAGTATCACCAGGTTTTGATTTCACATTACTTTTGAATGTGGTAATCAGAAATTCAGTTGAGATTGCATAATTTTCAGACAACCTGAAATCTCCCATAAGGCCGTAGGCAAAGCCCAGACCGGTTGCTCCCGAGTTCATTCTGCCGTCTTTAACCTTCACCCAGTTAATAGCTGGTGATACCTTAAAACCGAACCTAAAATCCCTGTCATCCTGTGCTTTCAGTACAGATGTGAATAAAAACAGTGACATCAATACGATAATGTGTTTACTTTGCGTTTTATTGATCATAATTTAAATAGTTTATGTTGCGGACAAATTTCAGAAAAAAAAACTTAATAACTGCTACTACATATACAGTATTATTTACATATTGTCTTTTAGCCTTTCAGGGGTGCAAAGAAGCTAACAAGCTGGATGTTGATATTGATGACATCGAATTAAAGCTTGAAATACTGCGTTTTGAGGAAGATATGTTCGCAATGCAGGGCATTGATACTATCAAGGAAGCGGGGGCATTGAGACAAAAATACGGTCCTTTTTATTATGATTATATCGGCGGTATTATGGGTTGGGGCAATCCTGATACCAAAGAGGCTGTTGACAGAATGTTTTATTATAAAGGAAGCGACCCTGCAAAAAGGGTTTTTAAAATTTCTGAAGGAATTTACAAAGATTTCACTCCTTATGAAAAAGAAATTACCGATGCTTTCAAGCATTTTAAGTATTATTTTCCAAAAGCACCGATTCCTAAGATTATCACTTTTCAGTCGCAATTCAGCAATTATATTGACCCATCTGGAGATGGATACACGGCAATAGCGTTGGATATGCATTTGGGAGACACTTTCAAGCCTTATTCATTTACGCAACCTGAGCCGGTGCCTGATTATCTTTTAAAGATACTGACTCCGAAGCATGTGGCAATTCATGCCATACGTTCTCATGGTAACAGCTTATTTGGCGAGGCTAATCTTAATCGCAATTTTGCAGACAATATGATTTTGTGGGGGAAGACACTTTATTTTCTGGATGCCATGATGCCAAAAACTGAGGATTATTTAAAAATCGGCTATTCACCTGCAGAGCTAAAATGGGCAAAGGACAACGAAAAAGAAATTTGGGAACTGTTTGTAAAAGACAAATGGCTATACAATACTGTTTCAATGGAATACAGCCGTTTTTTCAATGAA
>JACMRS010000290.1 GCA_014376345.1 Bacteroidia bacterium
ATGATTTATCATCTGGAAATCTTTCCTGAAATTCAAAAATTGTTAAGCTTTCAAAGCGTTGCTCCGAAATATTTTTTTAATTCCTCAAAAATACTCATAAATTTGATATTTTTCAAATGCCTAATTCAATAAATTAATTATTTAAACATATGTATGAATAACAAGTTCTATATTATTATTTGCATTATTTTAGGTTCCTGTAATCATTCCCACCCGAATATCACTGACAATAATGTAGTCAAAAAGAAATATGACAATGAAATTTATGAAAAAGTGCTTTTCATTGACAGCTTTGAATTTTATAGTAAAATGATTAAACCTAAGAAATTAACAAATGGTGTCTTTAAAAAAATAAATGGTAAAATTAAAATTCCTTCCAAAGATTCCTTTTTTACATTCAAAGATAATTTAAGCAATGAAAATTATTTTGAATACTCTTTTGTAGGACAAGTTAAAAGCAGGAACTGGAATTTTGTTTTAGGCAATGACTATCAGCAAAGTTATTATTATTTAATATCAGAAAACTACAATAAAATTGATAGTTTAGTCGGATATCCTCTAATTTTTGGAGATAAAATTATTTGTAAAGAAGAGGAATATACGGATTGCCCTAACTACATTGAAATATGGAATATTAATAAGAATTCCATAACCTTGAATAAAAAATTTCCTATGAGTACAAATCTACGTAGCATTAATATAACAGACTTGTATTTAAAAGATTCACTAATTTTTATCAGAAACAAAAATTACAATCACGAAACGCATATAGAATATATGCGTATAAATATTACTCAAGTTAAGAATAATATAAGATACTAATTTTACTTAAAACAACCCAATCACAGATTATACTTAATTCTTAAACACTTACCAATCTAAACAAAATAATTCGTAATTCGCAATTAAATTCATGCTCCCTGCTCAATATTATTTACATGCAGATGTGGTTTGGCTTGCAAGAAACCTTCTTGGCAAAACACTCTGCACTTTTATTGATGGTAAACTTACCAAAGCTAAAATAGTTGAAACTGAAGCGTATGAGGGTGTAACAGACAGAGCAAGTCACTCTTTTGGTGGGCGTTTGACACCCAGAACGAAAACAATGTATCAGGAAGGCGGCATTGCTTATGTATATTTCTGTTATGGCATGCATTATCTTTTTAATGTGGTAACCAATATTGAAAATATACCTCATGCGGTATTAATAAGAGGTATTGAACCTCTTGAAGGAATCGAAACAATGCTCGAACGCCGGGGATTTGAAACTGTTAAACCTGAGCTGAGTAATGGTCCGGGTAAACTGAGCAAGGCACTGGGAATTAACAAACAAATTAATGGCATGTCTTTATTTTCAGATATTGTATGGATTGAAGATGCTCCTACAATTGACGATTCAGACATTACAGCATCGCCAAGAGTTGGAGTCGCTTACGCTCTCGATCATGCAGAATGGCCTTATCGGTTTCGGGTAAAGGGCAATCTGTATGCGGGTAAATGATTGGGTTAGTTATTTAATCAAGACACCAAGCTCTCTAATCTTTACCCTCTCTTCAGAGCCTATAATATTTTTTATCTGAACACTCACTCAAACTAAATCAAAACAATTTTATTGCTTTATAATGATAATCTAATATCAAAAGACACTTAAACCAAAAAATATGATATAAGACTGACTGAAATATGACTGACCATTTTAAGGATAATAGACTTACAATCATACATTTGTAACATGATAAAAAAACTTACAATTTTTATTTTTAGTATTCTGATGCTCTCAATTATTTATAATTCTTTTGCGTATTCAGGTGGTAATATTCCGGCAAATTCTAATGCACCAAGTGAAAGTAATTGCACATCTTGCCATTCGGCTACTTTGAATGCAGGCAGCAATCTTAAAAATCTTATTTTCCAGACCAACTTTGCAGGTGGTGGTTATATTCCTGATTCTACTTATGATATGACTGTTGCTTTTAAAGAACCAAGTGTATCTAAGTTTGGTTTTCAAATAACCTGCCTAACCGAAACAGGTAATCTTAAAGCCGGCGCATTTACTACGGTTGATTCCCGTGTACAAAAAACTACAGCAACTATTGGAGGAAATTCCCGTGAATATCTCGAACATACTTCAACAGGTAATGTTAAAACCAGCACAGACAGCATTTATTGGAAGTTTAAATGGAAAGCTCCTAAAAATTCAGGAAAGATTAAATTTTATATTGTTATCAATGCTTCAAACAACAATGGCAGTAATTCCGGTGATCTAATTTACTCAAAATCTTTCTCCTTTGGTTTGTCAACATTAATACCTACCGCAGATGCTTTTACTAATGATTCGCTCTCATGTGCAGGATATAATGTTAATTTTAAAGGAAGTGGTACTCAGTCCCCAACTTCTTATTTGTGGTCTTTCCCTTCAGCTACTCCCAGCTCAAGTACTCTTCAGAATCCAACGGTCACTTATGCAAATGGTGGTAACAAAATTGCTATTTTAACTGTTAAGAATGTATATGGAACTTCCGCACCCGATACTTTTAATCTAATAATCAACCCATCACCTGTTCTTATATTTTCTAATAAATCATCTTATACAATTTGTCAGGGTGATTCTGTTAAACTATCTGTAAGCACTTCAACACCAGGAACTACTTTCATTTGGTCGCCCAGTGGTAAAACAAGTGCCTCTATATTTGTTAAAGACAGTGGAATATATTATGTTACAGCAAAGGCGCCAAATTCATGCATTAAAACTTCCACTAATGTTATTGTTAAATTAAATCTCAGACCCTTTGTTACTCTTAAAATTGCCCCAACAAAAGACACGCTTTGCTCTGGAACTGCAGTCAGATTAACTGCCTTTTCAAAAGGAGCTGATTCGTTTTATTTCTTTAACCAGTCTAACCTGTTATTTAAATCTAAAGACAGTTTTTTAAATTCATCAGTTTTAAGTAATAAAAATGATTTTAAGATTATTTCGAAAAATAATCTGGGTTGTTTCAGTTCACCAACTGCATTAAACATTATAGGAATAGATCAACTCAGTGCACCAATAACTTTTTGCGTTTCTAATACAACTACAAGTCTTACTTTCGGATGGTCAGTTGTTCCAAATGCTTCAGGATATCAGGTAAGTATTGATTCAGGTAAAACATGGATAACTCCTTCTACAGGTCAATCAGGAACAAGTCACACAGTTACGGGGTTATCCTCAGACACTAAAATTCGTTTGCGTGTTAGAGCCACATCTAACACAGTTTGCCAATTTGGTGCCGAATCTATTCTCATTTGTCAATCCAAGCCCTGCAGTAATATTTCATATAAAATTTCTGGTGATACTCTATCATGTAAAGGCAGTATTGTTAAATTAAATATCAGAAACCTTTATGATGACCAATATTCTTTAAGAATTAATGGCGGTGCATATTCTAAAGATACAATTTATACATTTAATCCGCTTGTAACAACTACTTATAAAATTGAAATTAAAGACAGTTTGAGTCCCGGATGTCCAAACATTAGTGATGAACTTCATGTAACTGTCGATACAATTCCAGGTAAGCCCAATTTTACAACTTCACAAAATATTTGCAAAGGTGATGAAGCAATACTTTCTGCATTTAAAGGTGCAAAAAATTACCAGTTTATTTATGATGGTAAAATAATAAGTAACGGCGTAAAAGATTCGGTGCACTTTAAACCTGTTGTCAGCAGTGCTGTAGTTATCAGGTATAATTACAGAATTTGCAGCGACACAGTTAATTCAGGAAATATTAACGTTTTAAATCTTACTGATGCAAAGTATACTGCCACTAATAACCATTATAATTATACTTTTACAGCAAACAATAATTCAGCAGTTTCTTACAGATGGAACTTTACAGATACTATTCAGTTAACAGGCAATCCTTTGTTCAGAAATATGTTTAAACAAAAAAGCAATTCATTTACACTTTCATTGAAGGTAACTGATTTCAATGGCTGTAGTAATATTTACAATGATACTTTTAATGTAGCCGATTATACAGGTATTGATGTTGTGACTCTTGAAAAAAGCATTACACTTTTCCCAAATCCGGCATCATCAATAGTAAACATTGCAACAGGTAATGACAATCCTTATTCAATTGAAATTATTTCAATTGATGGTAAAACTTCAAAAAATTACGGAAATTTCAAAGGTGCTGCAGCTATAGATGTTTCCCGTTTAACTGCCGGTTCATATTTCATTAGAATGAATATTAATGGTATTAATATCAATAAGCCTTTGATTATTCAGTAATTAATCTTCTGAATTACTGTATTTCCTGCAGGACTTGTGATTTCGCGGTGGGCAACTATCGAGGAATTACATCTCCACAGGGAATTAAACGCAACTAGAGCACAGATTGTGTAATTTGTCAAAATCTCAATTGAGAACATTAAAATATGATGGATCAAAAATTAGTGATTTGTAAATAAGAGTGTGTAGTTAAATTATTCTCATCAAATTCAACCATTATTGATTGGAACTGCAATTCGTAATTTAATTGTGTTTAGCCCAACCGCTTCCCCATTATACCATCCACCACATCAAAAAGTGAATAAGGGGAATAGGTGCGCCATGGTAAATCGTCGAGTTCTGCTCCAAAATTAAGGTAATAATCAAGTCTGGCATCTTTCATTTCAGATAAAACATGGTCCCTGAAGTTTAATAAAACAATCCAGCCTTCTTCTATATCCTGAAACCATTCTTCATAATAACTGTCGTCGCTGGCATGAAAATTAAGGAGATTCTCGCCTATCAGTATAAATTTTGTAATACCTTCATCAACCATTAAATCTATCACTTCTCTTTTCAGAAGCATGATGTCATTGGTGATGGCGTCATTCCATTCGCCAATCATTTCAATTATTGCAAATCCTTGTTCATAATCTGCAAAAAGTATCTTTATATAAAGTGTGGGCGACCCGAAGTGGTCCCATTGCGGGTGGATAACGAAATTATAAACGGCATTAGAGTATTCAAACTCGCTGTATTCGCGTTCGTAAAAGGGTGATTGGCTGTCTTCGGTGGCGCTGTAAAGGTGCAACCACTGATAATATGGCTCGATATCCTGCATATAACCGCAAATTTCAGTATTTTTAAGTTTAATTCCTTTTTAAAAATTAAAAAAAAGCAAATAGTTCCCAATGATTCACTGCTTTTTGTAATATGTTACAATATATTGGAATTAGGTGAAAGTAAATTTGATATTTAGACCTAAAAGCTATTATTTTGCAGGTCTTTATAAAATTATGGCTATAATAAATAAATTAAGAAACTCCAGGTGGGTTTTATTTTTCATTCTTTTCTCACTGATAATCTTTATTGGTACCAGTGTTATCACCAGCGCAAACAGCAGAGGTAATGGTAATTCTGATCTTATTGGAGAGGTTAACGGTGAAAAACTTAAATTTTCCGAATTTGACAATGAGCTTAAAAACAGAATTGCCAATGCGGAAGCGCAAGGCTTTAAAGTTGATGAAGGCACCAGAGAAGAGCTTCGTAAAGATGCCTGGAACAAATACATTGACAGAGTTACTCTTGAGAAGCAATTTGAAAAAGCCGGTGTAAAAATTGGCATTAAAGAACTGCAGGATATGGTTTATTCTGACAATCCTGATCCGACATTAAGAGAAAGATTTACTGATCCTGAAACTCAGGCTTTCGATCCGAAGGTTGTAAGAGAATTTCTTAAAACCCGTTACCAGACAGATAAAGTACTTCACCAACAATTTGATGAACTTAAAAACTACATTAAACTTGAAGCCGTTAATAAAAAATATTTCGCCATCCTTAAAAATGGTATTTATAGCACCAAGCTTGATGTTGAAAATGATTTCAGCAGTCAGGCAGAAAGTGTTAAAGGTAAAATCGTTTCTTTAGATTACAGCTCTATTAAAGATGCTGACGTAAAAGTTACTGAAGAAGAAATGCAGGCTTACCTTAATGATCACAAAGAAGATTTTCAGCAAAAAGAAGAAACCCGCGACATAGAATTTGTTACCTGGAGCATATCTCCTTCTGCAGAAGATTCTGCTGTTGGAAAAAACTGGGCTTATACAGAATACCCTAACTTTAAAACAACCAGCAACGATACAATATTTGTTGGACAATACGGAACAGTTCCGTTTGATACTGCTTACAAACCAAGAGGTACAATCGATAATGCAATTGAAACCGCTTTATTCCGCACACCTAAAGATAGTTTGTTAGGACCGGTTTATTACGATGGAGGCTATAGTATTTTTAAAGTTAAAGGTATTAAGCAAGACTCAGCTTATTATATGAGAGCCAGTCAGATTACTATACCAATGAAAGCAGGTGACTCACTTGGAGCAATTGCAGATGGTAAAAAACTGATTGCAGAAGCTAAAGCAATGAATGACTTCGCAAAATTTGCTGAAAGCAAATCATCACTTGGCTATTACGCAAACAATGGCACGGGAGATTTGGGCTGGTGGAAAGACGGACAGCAGATAAAACAAGTGAACGATGCCGTTAAAAAAGCAAATAAAGGTGATTATCTCATTGTTAAAGCTCCTACCGGTATTCAATTGATTTATGTATCTGAAGAAAAAACCAAAACTCTTGTTCAGTACATGGAGTTGAGGCAGCTAATTGAATCAGGAAATAAAACCATTGAAACAACTGAAGAAAATGCTGCTGCTTTCAGAGCGTCATTAAGTACTGGCGTTAAAGATGATTTTGCTAAAAAAGCAGAGAAAGCTAAATTTGCAGTAAGGTTTGCTAATAACCTTGATCAACAGGCATCTGTTGTAGAAGGTATTAAAAATGCAAGAGAGCTTGTAAGATGGGTGTTTAATGATGACGTAAAAATTGATGCCATCTCTCCTATCTTTACCGCTGATGAAAAAATGATTGTTGCAAGACTTACAAAGATTTATAAAAAAGGCACTGCTAGTTTAGATGACGTAAGAGCTAAGGTAGAAAGAGAAGTAAGAAATGCTAAAAAAGCAGAAATGCTGACTAAGAAATTCGAAGCAGCTTTGGCAAAAAGTAAAGATATGGTTGCAATCGCTATAGAACTCAAAACAGTAGCACAACCGATTGAAAATATCACTTTATCAGCTCAGAATTCACCTTATGTTGGTAACGATCCAGCTTTGATAGGTTTTATAATGGGATTAAAACCTAATCAGATGAGCAAGCCGGTTAAAGGTAAAGAAGGGGTTCACTTAATATTGGTTGAATCTGTTACTAAAGCAACTCTACCTGAGAATTTTGCAGATAGAAAAAACTTTATTAATTCTGAACTTAAACAGAATTTTAATAACTTCCTTAAAAATGCAATCAGAAAATCATCTGATATTAAAGATTACAGATATAAGTTTTATTGAGAACTAAATAATTTGTGTGGTTTGGTTTTAGACGAATGTTTTTTCAGAAATATTAATTAAATAAATTAATCATAATGATGACGGCACTTATAAATATGAATTTCTTCATTTTTAATTCTGTAAATCAGCCTGTGTTCATCGTCAATCCTACGCGACCAAGATCCTGCATATCTGTGTTTTAATGGTTCAGGTTTGCCAATACCATCAAATGGTGTTCTTGAAATATCTTTTAATAAATCATTGATTTTTTTGACTTTATTTCTGTCAGTTTTTTGCCAGTATAAATAGTCTTCCCAGGATTCATCAACAAATATGTATTTCAAATTATTCCTCTATTAAATCTTTTGAAAATGACTTTCCTTCTCTGAAATTATTAATAGCAGAGTCTAAACGAATTTCATTGGCTTTTGAAGACAGTTCGTAATTTGTAGCCATTAATGAATTATATTCATCAAGTGACATTACCACAATTCCTTTATCTTTACCTCTGTTTATGATGAGTGTTTCAAAGTTTTTTGCAACTCTGTCTAAATAGGATTTAATATCCTTTCTAAAATCTGAAATACTTGCGACTACCATTATTGAATGTTATTGTACAAATATACGTACAAAAATATCAAATAAAACTAAAAAAATCTGCTATTGCAATTTAAATTGAGACCAAATCAATTTAACCTACTTAATAACTTCAATCTCCATCTCCTTATTCAAACTTCTTATTATAAAGAATATTGAAACACTGATAATAGCTGCAAAAAAACACCAAACCGAAAATATGTATTGAGAATAAAAAAATACTGTTACTGACAAAGAAACAACTACAAGATAGCCGAGTGTTCTCACTTGTTTATGACTTGATAAGAAATGCGACATAACAGTTGGCAAGACATAAATAATTGAAGCAATAATCATCGTATATTTTAGGGGAAAGTCAAACATGTAATCAATATGGCCGCCAATTGCATTTGCAGTTACATCCTGCGAGATGATATTATATGCCAGATAGATTGCCAGTAAAATCCCCACTAAAAGCATAAATTTTAGAATTTTCAATTTCTTATCCTGTCCTTCCATTTGAATTAATGAAAGAGGCACCCAAACCGGCCAGACAATTTGACCGAATACAGCAAAAATATGCGTAGCAGTTCGATTCCACCTATAATATTCCTGATGATCAATAGATAACCAAAGAAATCCTTCGGAAATTTGTTGTAATCCAAATATTAAAGGAATCACTGCAAATAAAACCTGTTTGCGCGATTTTATCTGACTTAATGTTATAAGTCCTGCGGTAACTAATACCGCTCCTGAGGTGAAGCTTGCTGTCGCTGAAAAGCACATAATTTTGTTCGTTTTAAAATAAAAAAAAGACAGCTACGTAAGCCGGGTTCTGTGTTAATCCATCATTTATCTGGGCTAAAACTTACGCTTTAGCTCAATCAGCCTACCCACCCCGGTACATTCGTGAGAATATAGAAGCGGGCCGCTTCACCGGAGTATATTTGGCCTTTCAACCCATAAGGTTTACCCGCGTTGTACGTTACCGCACAATGCCGTGGGCTCTTACCCCACATTTTCACCATCATCACGGCTAGGCCGAGACTGTCATTCTCTGTGGCACTTTCTGTTGCAGTTGAGTCGCCCCTTCTGCCCCCGCGAAGTTATCGCGGTATGGCGCCCTGTGTTGCCCGGACTTTCCTCCCCCGTTTCCGAAGGCGATGGAACAAGCTGTCTCTTTTGCGCAAATATAATGTATGAGAGATAAAATATTGATGTTAAGTCAACATATTTAATTGTGATTGAATTCATCAAACTAATGAACCTTTTGACGGTTTATTGCGTAGATTTGTGCTTATCTTGCCGGTAAATACTTTCAGCCTGAAAAGACAACAAATCCAAATGACAGCCAGATATTTCCCTGATGCCAACACTATTAAGCTGTTACGGATACCCTTTTCAATATTTTTAATGCCGGTTTTTTTAATAGCTGTTAGTCAGGCACCGGTTATTCATCTTTTTCAAACTGTTACTGCTTTTATTATTATTCACCTATTAATTTATCCTGCCAGTAATGGCTATAACAGTTATGTCGATCGCGATGCAACAAGTATTGGCGGTTTAGAAAATCCACCTATGCCTACCGTCACATTATTTTATACTACAATGGTTATGGATGGACTTGCACTAATTTTAGGACTTGTTTTAATAGGCAAATTGTTTTCATTTTTAATATTGATCTATATTTTAGCCTCCAGAAGCTACAGTGCACCTGTTCCCAGATTAAAGAAATATCCCATTATTGGCTTTCTTACTGTATTTTTTTTCCAGGGTGCTTTTACATATTATATGAGTTCCGTAGCAATTAACAATAATGCTATTTTGATTGATAAACCGATGATGCTATTGATGCTTGCAACTTCTTTTCAGATCGCTGGAGCTTATCCGTTAACACAAATATACCAGCACAAAGAAGACAAAGAAAATGGAGATATTTCTTTGAGTTTAAGACTCGGATATATCGGAACATTTATATTTACAGCATTGATGTTTGGCATTTGTAATCTTTGCTATTATTTATATTTTGAACAAACAAGTTCACTCAATAGTTTTTACCTGCTTCAAGCCTTTTTTTTACCTGTTATTATTTATTTTGTTTTGTGGTTTTTAAGAGTTTATAAAAACAATGCCTTTGCAGATTTTAAAAGTACAATGAAAATGAATACAATAGCTTCGTTAAGCATGAGTGCATGCTTTATCACATTAATATTAATCAATCATATTTTTTGAGTTACATACTTGCAATAGAGACGGCTAATCCCCGATATTTTCACACACAGAAAGAATTTAGTGAATTTTATGGCAATGCCATTCCTGCAGAAGACCTTTCATCAATCAGGAAAATTAACCTTGTGGCACACAAAAGCGGAATCAATACAAGATATTCTGTAATTCCGGATTATTCCGGCCGCACTGAAGAGTATCTTTTTTATCCTAAAAACAAATCACTTGAACCGATTCCAATGCTTGGTGAAAGAATGTCTTTGTTTAGAAAAGAAGGACTTCAACTTTCGCTTGATGCAATTAATAAAATCGAAAATCTCGAGAACATTAAAAGTAAAATCACACATATTATTACCGTTACCTGCACTGGACTTTATGCTCCCGGTTTAGATATAGAATTGGTAGATGCGCTTTCATTAGACCCTTCATCGGCTAGATCTTCGATTAATTTTATGGGTTGTAATGCCGCTGTACTTGCGTTAAAACAAGCTGACGATATTTGTGGAAACAACAAAGATGCTTTGGTTTTAATTGTTTGTACTGAACTTTGTACCATCCATTTTCAAAAGAGTTTTGAAGATGATTATATTTTATCAAATCTATTGTTTGGTGATGGCTCAGCTGCTGTTCTGGTAGGTTCTGATAACAATGAAATATCTGAAAAATACCATCCTGTAAGAATAGAAAACTTCAATTCATTTATAATTAATGAAGGAAGAAACGATATGGCGTGGCAGATTTCTGAAAAAGGTTTTCTGATGAACCTAACATCTTATGTTTCTCCTCTACTTAACCGCCATTTACCTGAACTAATGAATAAAATGCAAATTTCTAAAAATGACATCAACCATTGGGCCATTCATCCGGGAGGGAAAAAGATTGTTGATGATTTTTGTAAAACACTGGATCTGCCTGCAGATAAGTTTGAAGCTTCCTATAAAACTCTTGAAGATTATGGCAACATGTCGTCACCAACAGTGTTGTTTGTGCTCAAATACCTGCTAGAAAACAGCGAATTCAAAAAAGATGAAAACATATTTTTAGCTGCTTTCGGTCCTGGTTTAAGTATTGAAACTGCACTGCTAACTTATGCTTAAAAACAGGAGTTATGAAACGGAACTTTTAGATGCGGATAACATTCCGAAGAAAGATCTTTTTCAAAATCTCAGTGAGTTGCATACCATCAATAAATTACTTGGAGGTTATAAAATAACATTTAAAGGCCTTTCGAAAATATTAAAAAAGAATAAGAAAACAGTTATTGCAGACATTGGTTCCGGCGGTGGCGATACTCTTAAAGAAATTTATAAATGGAATAAAGGAAGATACGATCTGAAACTTTTTGGTATTGACCTGAAACAAGACTGCATTGAGTATTCTGTTAGCAATAATCCTAATAACGACATTACGTTTATTTGCGATGATTACAGAAATGCTCACAATCATATTGAAAAAATAGATATTCTGCATGCCTGTCTTTTTTGTCACCATCTTAACGAAAATGATATTGTTGATCTGATAAAATTTGCACAAAATCACAAAATAACTTTGCTTATTAATGATCTTGAAAGAAATCCTTTTGCCTATTATTCTATTAAAATTCTAACAAGAATATTTTCAAAATCATATCTTGTAAAGAATGATGCCCCACTCTCAGTTTGGCGTGGATTTAAAACATCAGAATGGAAAAGCATGATTAAAAAATCCGGAGCAAAGAATTTTGTTTTGCAAAAAAAATGGGCATTCAGACATTTAGTTATTGTTTATGCATAAAGAAATTCAACTATTTGATTGTGCTATTATCGGAGGTGGTTTAGCCGGTTTATGCTTGGCTATTCAACTTGCAGATAAAAACAAGAAAGTTGTTTTATTTGACAAAAACCATTACCCGTTTCATAAAGTATGCGGTGAATATATTTCAATGGAAAGTTTTCAGTTTCTTGAAAGTCTGGGTTTGCCACTTTCTGAAATGAAACTTCCAAAAATAAACAATATAGGCATCTCATCTGTTAAAGGATTTATGCTTGAAGGAAATCTGGACCTTGGTGGATTTGGTATCAGCAGGTTCACTTTAGATTATGAACTCAGTAAAATTGCTAAAGCTAAAGGTGTTGATGTAAAAGAAGGCGCAAAAGTAAATTCAGTGGTTGAAAATGGTGAGTCGAATGAAATTTCTTCCGGTGCTGAAAGTTTTACTGCCAGACTTGTTTGTGGAAGTTATGGTAAAATGGCGCCGGCGTTTATTGAAAGGCTAAGAACCAAAGAAAATTATATTGGCGTAAAGTATCATATCAGAACTGATTTCCCTCACGATAGAATTGAACTTCATAATTTTAAAGACGGCTATTGCGGCATTTCTGAAGTTGACAATAAAACATATTGCCTTTGTTATCTTACAACTGCAGATAATCTGAAAAGTTGTAACAATGATATTGCTAAAATGGAAAGAGACATTTTAATGAAGAATCCTTTTCTCAAAAACATTTTCAACAACTCTGAATTTATTTATGATAAGCCTTTATCAATCAGCAATGTTACATTTAAGAAAAAGAAAGCGACTTCTGGAAACATTCTGTTGCTGGGAGATGCAGCAGGTGCAATTGCTCCACTTTGTGGGAATGGAATGAGCATGGGAATGAGAGCATCTAAGATTCTGGCGGGTTATGTAACAGATTTTCTGGATAATAAAATTTCACTGCAAACGCTTAAAGAAAACTATACTTTAGACTGGAACAAAGCATTTGGATCCAGAATTAGTGCAGGCTACAGACTTCAAAAACTTTTTGGCAATAATTCACTAACTCATCTGGTTTTGAAATTATTGAATAAAACGCCGGCACTATTCAAAAAATTGATTGCACTTACACACGGAAATCCATTTTAAGAATAAGCTTCAGAGTTTTTATTCTGCTTTGCATATAAAGCGCTGTAAAGACCTTCTTTATTCATTAAAGTTTCATGATTGCCCTGCTCAATTATCTTACCATGTTCAAGTACTATAATATTATCCGCATGCATCACACTGCTTAATCTATGACTAATAATAACCGCAGTTTGGTTTTTCATTTCTTCCTTTAAGTGCCCGATAATGGCAATTTCCGTATTGTGATCAACCGCAGAAAGGCAATCATCGAGTATCAACAATTCAGGTTTGCGTATCAGTGCGCGCGCAATTGCAATTCGTTGCTTTTGACCACCAGATAAAGTAATGCCTCTTTCACCAACTAACGTGTCGAACCCTTTTGGGAAAGCTGCAATATTTTCATACACCTCTGCTTTTTTGGCAGCATCTTCAACCTCATCTCTACTCACTTCACCTTCAGATCCGAAAGCAATATTATCAGCAATGGTTTCCGAAAATAGAAACACATCCTGCGGCACATAACCTGTTTTTTTCCTGTATGATTGTAAGTCGATATTCTTAATGTTTACTCCATCAAAACAAATTTCACCTTTTTCAATATCATAAATTCTCAGTAAAAGTCCTGCCAGCGCAGACTTTCCGGAACCTGTTGCTCCTACAATTCCAAGTACTTTACCTTTAGGAACAAGTAAATTAATATCAGTCAAAGCATCAAAATTTTTCCCTTCAAATCTGAAAGAAACATTTTTCAATTCGATACTTTCATCAAAAATAAATGGCTTTCCACCGGATACATTTATTTCCGGTTTAATATGCATAAACTCATTAATTCTAGCCTGAGAAGCCGCTGCGCGTTGTACAATACTACTAACCCAGCCAAGACTAGCGACAGGCCATGTAAGCAGACTAACATAAATAACAAACTCTGCAATATTTCCAAAAGTAAACTTTCCTTCTATAACACCTTTTCCTCCAAAATAAATTGTAAAAAGTGTACTTAATCCAACCAAAAGCACCATTAAAGGAGAAAACAGCGCATTTACTTTCGCCAGTCCCATACTTTCTGTTCTGTAATCTTCAGAAAGACCTTCAAAATTTTTGTCAAACCATTTTTCTGAAGAAAAAGCTTTTAATACTCTGATTCCGGAAAACGTTTCCTGAGCAAAAGTGGTGATGTCAGAGAGTTTTTTCTGTATCTTGTCGCTTTTCTTATTAATAAGGTCGCTGATAAAGTAAATCATAACTGAGAGCACAGGCAATGGCAATAAAACAAGTAATGTGAGTTTTAAATTCACGCTCACCATCATATAAATTACAGTGATGAATGTAAACACCAGATTGACAAAATACATAATTGCCGGGCCGAGGTACATTCTAACACGACTGACATCTTCGCTGATTCTGTTCATCAGATCACCCGTAAAATTTTTTCTGTAAAACGAAACTGATAATGCCTGATAGTGGTTATAAAGATCATTTTTCAGATCATATTCAATTTTACGGGACATTACAATAATAGTTTGCCTCATAAAGAAAAGGAATACACCTTTGATGACAGCTGCTGCTAAAAGCAATAATCCGAACGTTAATGCAGTATGGAGGATCTGCTCTCTGAAAACTTCTGCACTGATACCATTTCCGAAATTTCTGTAAGCCGCTGATTGTTCGCTTGCAGCATCCAGCGCAATTCTGACAAGATAAGGAAGTGCAACAGTGAAGATATTGGTGAGGATAATAAAAATAACACCCAATACAAGTCTTCCTCTGTACTTTAATAAATAGCGGTTTAAATATTTTAATGCCTTCACCTTTTAATGATTTGCAAAAGTAACGATTAACAAATGCCAATAAAAGACAAATGTAAAATGATCTATTAAAAGCATATTCGTAAATTGCGACACACTTTCTCGGGCAACTTTATAATGAAGAATTTCGTCTTTGATAAAAAACTGCACAATTTTTGATAGAAACCCAAAACATGAAAAACATTTTTGCAATTGCCGCTCTTCTTTTATGCCTTTCGGCAAAAAGTCAAAATACAGATTACCTTATTTTTGATAAACTCGAACATGATTTTGGTAACATTCATGAAGAAGACAATACTGCAAAGATCCGCTTTTGGTTTACAAACAAAAGCGAAATACCAATCTGGATAGTAAAGGTAGAAACCTCTTGCGGCTGCACTACTCCTGAATGGACAAAAGACACAATACAACCCGGTGGCAGAGGTTATGTTGATGCTATTTATGATACAAAAAACAGAGTCGGACCATTTTCGAAAAATGTAATGGTTTACCCTAATGTTCCAAATTATTACAGGTTTTTAAAGATTACAGGTACTGTTATCGGCAAACCTGAACCTGAGTATCAACAAAGTGAATATGCAATGGGTTATGGTAATATGGCATTCAGTAAAACCACTATCACTTTCAATCCATTATTTAATAATCAAAAAGCATCTGCAACAATTAAAGTTATAAATGTTAACGAATTCCCCCTTAAAATCAAGGATATTGCTGATAAACCAGATTATGCGGAGGTGGTTTTCTCTAAAAAAGAACTTGGTCCACATGATTCACTTACCATTACAATAAGTGTTGACGGATCTAAGATTAAAGATTACGGTGAAGTTTTCAGTAGCTTCATGATCAATACCAATGACATGCTTTATCCTGAAAAATTTATTTTCCTTATTATCAATGTGAAGGAATTCTTTCCTAAAATGTCTGCAAAGCAATTGAAAGAAACTCCAACTGCTACAATTTCCGATAACTCAAGCCTTAATCTTGGCAAACTTACTGAAGGAGCAATTGTCAGAAAAACTATAACAGTTACAAATACCGGCAAATCAGATCTGATTATTCATAAATTATTTCCAAACTGTTCATGTATCGAAGCATCCATCAATACAATGGTTATAAAACCTGGCGAACAAGCCAATATTAATATAAAATATGATACTATAATGCAGTCGCCCGGTATGCATAGAAAATGGATAAAATTAATTACCAATGATCCTAAACAAACCGAATCCAGTATCAGTATTAATTTAGAACTATAATATTAATAAATTTTATGCTTAAAAAATTCGCCATTATTATTCCTTTAGCTGTGTTTAGTGGCTTTGGTGGTGCGTTTATCTTTAGTAAAATTAATCCGCCTGCATCAGTAACAGAAAATCAGAATATCTCAGAAGCACGTGCTCTTTTAACAAGTTACAATGGCAGGCAAGCCGAAGGAAATATCAGCTTTGTACTAGCTTCAAAAGTGAGTACACCTTCAGTAGTATTCATTAAAACTACAGCTCAGTATCAGCAAAGAAACCCGTTTGGATGGATGTTTGATGACTGGGATCCATTTGGAAGTATCGGACAGGTAAGCAGCACCGGTTCGGGTGTAATAATGAGGAAAGACGGTTATATTGTTACTAATCTTCACGTTGTAAAAGATGCGCTGACAATAGAAGTTGTTTTAAACAATAACAAAAAGAATTACAAAGCAAAACTTGTCGGAACAGACCCTTCTACAGATTTAGCGGTACTCAAAATAGATGGCACAGACCTTCCGGCAATTCAAGTTGGAAATTCAGATGACATTCAAACCGGCGAATGGGTGCTTGCAGTTGGAAATCCTTTTAATCTTACTTCAACAGTTACTGCCGGCATTGTTTCAGCAAAAGGGCGTAATATAAATATAGTTAATAATCAGTTTCCTATCGAATCATTTATTCAGAC
>JACMRS010000291.1 GCA_014376345.1 Bacteroidia bacterium
CTAATTTTTCTAATGCTACGCATTAGGATTATTAACCACAAGTATAAGCATTATTTTCTATTGCGTAATTTGGGTTAAATTGATTATAGCAATTATAACCTATCAATTAGTGAGAAGTTTGGAAACGCAATTTAAAGTCTTGAAACATATTCAGATTGAGACGAGAATGATCACTATAAAAATGAAATAACCTTTACTTTAATAGTTTTGGTTACTAGTAACGGATAGTCATTTTAAAATTATTTATCTTCCTTTCACTAAATAAATAATTTTAGTTTCCCATTTGGCAGTGTCTTTTTCTGTCATAGGGTCAGTAATATATTGCTCTATGGCGGGACCATTCATTTCCATTGAATTTTGGGTCATATAACTGTTAATGTCAGTATGCGCCTGCATCATCTTATCATAAGCCCCGTTATAATTAACCAGAAGAGCCTTTGAATTATCCATTTTAATAGCCTTGATACCATTACCCAGATCTTTTGCCTTTTTAACAGGCATTACCACAGCTACATCCGTTTCCATTTTATCTTTATCATCCCAACTGTAATAAATAGCAGTCGGCGGTCCGGACATTTCAAGTTTATTGTCACCAACTGCTTTTCCAACCAAAGGGAAATTTTTTGCCATAAAAGCACTGATGTCTTTTATTTTAATAATTTGTCTTACTCCAACATACTCACCGCCTGTAAACTCAATACTATTTACTTTATAAGTACCTGCCGGTTTTATTTCCTCAGCAGCTACAGGATATTCAGTCATTATTTTAAGATTTGTCAGTCCTTCATCAAAAGATTTCTGGATACTGCCTTTCATCAGAAACTGCATCAGGTTCATTGGAAACGGGCTTTCCCCTTTCATTCCCCATATCACTTTGCAGCTTTCTCCCATTTGTTCTATTCTGAAATAATTATTTGGTGTAGCTTCAAAAGGCTCTATAAAATGCAGTTTGCATTCAACAAAGTTTGGAGCGTCTATCTTTTCAATCGTCATTTCACCCTGCCCTACTTCTTTATTTCCTTTCCAGGTATAGTTTGACCCTACCTGTCCTTGAGGATCAGAATATGTAAGTACCATACCGGTATCCATCTTTGTCCATGGCGACCATTTGTTCCATTTCCTGAAATCAGATATGTAGGGAAAATCTTTTCCTTTGAAGCATTGATAGTGATTTCCCTTTCAACTGTATAATCTTTAGGAAGAATTGCAGCAGCAATGAGAGCCACCGCGATAATAACTCCGAGAGTGATCAGAATAATTTTTAAGACTTTCATAATATTTTTATTTATATTTGATTCAAACTTACAGCAATTTTTATTTTATCCAAAAAAACTTTCGCTGAGTTAATTGGAATAATTTTTGCTAAGTGCCAACTCTGAAACAAATAAAACATGAAAAAAATATTTTATAGTGCCCTGTTTATCGTCGCTTTAAGCTCTTGCGACTCTGTATTAAAATCTGCGGGCACAATTGGTCGCGACATTTTGTCAACTCCTACTACCGACGAAGCGTCAGGAGGCTTAAAAGAAGCCCTTAAACAAGGTGTTTCAAATGGGGTCAACCTACTTAATGCAAAAGGTGGTTTTAACAACAGTTCACTTTACAGAATATTTCTTCCTCCTGAAGCAGTAAATATCGAGAAAAAACTCAGAGCAATCGGTTTAGGTGCTGAAGTAGATAAGGTTATTGTTACTATGAATGAAGGTGCAGAAAGTGCTGTGGCCGAAGCAAAACCTATATTTGTTAATGCTATTACCCAAATGTCTTTTCAGGATGCTATGGGCATTTTAACAGGCGGTAAAGGCTCAGCCACTAATTATTTAAAAAATTCTACCACTGCTGCTCTAATAGAAGCTTTTAAACCAAAGGTTCAGGTAGCACTGGATAAAGTAGGATTTACAAAAAACTGGAGCGATCTGGTAAATACTTACAACAAAATTGCTACAGTTCAAAAACTAAACCCTGATCTTAACGGATATATTACCGGTCAGGCTGTTACAGCTTTATTTCAACAAGTTGA
>JACMRS010000292.1 GCA_014376345.1 Bacteroidia bacterium
CTCTGTGGTAATAATATTCATTTCGGGCCTCACACGCTCACGGGTGATCTGTATCAGTCCGAATTTGCTCATCGGAAGAATATTGTGCCTGGAGCGGTCGGGTTTCATTGCAAGCTCCATTGCCTCATTCAGCTCCTTTTTGTGAAGGGGGTTTTTAAGATCAATGAAATCTACAACTATAATTCCGCCTAAATCCCTTAACCGGAGTTGTCTGGCAATTTCTTTAGTGGCTTCGAGGTTTATTTTCAATGCACTTTCCTGCTGCGAACCTGCGTCATTGTTCTTGCGTCCGCTGTTCACGTCAATTACGTGCATGGCTTCTGTGTGTTCAATAATCAGGTAAGCGCCATTATTAAATGGCACATTCTTCCCAAATGAAGCTTTTATCTGCTTATCAATTCCAAAATGCTGAAAGATCGGAACCTTTCCGGCATAAAGTTTCACTATACTTTGCTTTAAAGGCGCAATATGTGCAACATAGTCTTTAATAAGCTTGTGGTAAGCGGGATTGTTAATGGTAATAGATCCGAAATCATCATTCAGCAAATCGCGCAGAATGGTTTCAGTTTTGGATATCTCTCCTAAAATCTTTGCTTTCGGAACGGCATTTCTGGCATTGCTAATCAGATCAGCCCATTTGTCCTTTAATTCCAGCAAATCTGCCTCAATATCTTCTATTGGTGCATCTTCGGCAACGGTGCGGACAATGATTCCGAAATTATTCGGCCTGATCTTGTCAACCAGTTGTTTCAGTCTTTTTTTATGAGTAGGATTGCCGATTTTCTTGCTTATAGACACCGTATTTGAAAATGGCACCAGCACAGAAAAGCGTCCTGCAAAAGAAAAATCTGCTGTAATACGCGGACCTTTAGAAGAAATTGGTTCTTTAAAAACCTGAACAAGTAATTCCTGACCTTTTTTAAGTACTTCAGAAATTTTACCTGTTTTAATTATTTCTTCTTCGAAAGTAAATCCATCGAGAGAGGCATCTTTCAATCCGCCCTGCGTTACAATGGTTGTAAGCTTAATAACAGAGCGGATATTAGGACCAAGGTCGGTGTAATGTAAGAACGCATCCTTTTCATGGCCAACATCAACAAATGCAGCATTCAGGGCAGGCATAATCTTCTTAATCTTTCCCAAGTACACATCACCGATCTGGTATGAGCTACTTTCGTGCTCATGACTCATTTCAGTAAGTTGCTTGTCGCAGATTAAGGCTATATCAATGCCATTCTCGTTTTGATCAATGACCAGCTCGTTCACAAAGAGCGAATTATCTTAGAAAAAATTATTTTTTCTTATGACGGTTTTTTCTCAACCTTTTTTTGCGCTTGTGTGTGGCGATCTTATGTCTTTTTCTTTTTTTACCGCTTGGCATAATATTTTTATTTTATTAAATTAATTTTCGTTTTGTTAATCTCAAGAAAGCGTTTGTTGTAATCATCCGCCTCTTTCGTTTTTCCCATCTTCTTATATAGCTCGCTTATTGCTTGCAGATATTCAGGATTTTGGGGCTGCAAAGATATTAATTTTTTGTATCTTTCTATAGCTTTTTCATTTTGACCTGTTCTTTCAGCATTTATTGCCAGTAAATAGTTGGCTTCTATGTTGTCAGGATCCTTTTTTACAACCTCTAAAAGCAGCACAATTGGCCTCATTGCTTCAGCAGGATTTGAAGCTGCGGCGGCATCGTTAAGGTATACCCAGGCCAGATCTGTATTAGGGGCAATGCTTTCAGGATTTATTTTTTTAGCTTTTTCCAAATTGGCTTCGGCCCTTCTTGCAAAAAACAATTGAAGTTCTTCATTGTCAGTATTTGCGGCAGCATTAATAAACATACGGCCTGTATTGGTAAATACTGTATCAGAAAGTTGAGATTCGGCCTGTATTTCAGCCAATAAAGCGGCATAACCATATTCTCTTTTTTCAAGAAGAGCATTTATTTTACCCGGAATGTCATTAATAGTAGAGGCATTTGTTGCAGTAATTTCAGCATAAGTTACCGGAAATCCCTGTTTAGTTTTAACAGCTCCCAGATATTTTGTTTTTAAACTTTCAAAGTTAACAGGCGCAACGCTGACAGCTGATTGATCTGTTTTAGGGTTAAATACTGCAGTATCCTTATTTAAACCTTTATAAGTAAACCAAGAAATTAGAACAATAATAACAGCCACAAGTATGGCTTTTGGGAGATATTCTGGCATGAAAGAAATTTAAGATGCTTTTGTGGGAACGGAAATTTTGATTTTATCTGAAAATACTTTTGCAGGTTTGAATTGGGGAATATAATGCTCTTCAATAACCAGAGCTGTATTCTTAGAAATGTTTCTTGCAATCTTCTGAGCGCGTTTTTTTAATACAAAACTGCCGAATCCTCTGAAATAAATATTTTCACCTTTGGACATCGCACCTTTCATCACTTTAAAAAAAGTTTCGACTGTTTCAGAGACTACAAGCTTGTCTATGCCCGTTTTGTCTGCTATTTCCGATACTACCTCTGCTTTTGTCATTGTAATTTGTGTTAGTTTTGTGCCTCCAATAAAATATTATGCGAGTTTAATACATAATTACCCGTATATGCAAATAGTTTTTAAATTATTTCAGTGGTATGCCCTAAATAAAAGGGTTCTTCCCTGGCGGGAAATTACTGATCCATACAAAATATGGTTGTCGGAAATCATTATGCAACAAACTCAGGTGCAACAGGGTTTACCTTATTATAACAAATTTACTGATCGTTTTCCGACAGTAAATGATCTTGCAAATGCTCCTGAAGATGAGGTTTTACGGCTTTGGCAGGGCTTAGGATATTATTCGCGTGCCCGTAATCTTCATGCTGCAGCTAAACAGGTTATTTCTGATTACGGAGGAGTTTTTCCTGCGGATTATAATAAACTTCTCGCTTTGAAAGGAGTGGGAGAGTACACCGCTGCTGCAATTGCTTCTTTTGCTTTCGGTTTGCCCTTTCCTGTTGTAGATGGTAATGTGTACCGTTTTATTTCACGACTGTATGGAATTACAGAACCCATTAATACTAACGCTTCAAGAAAAATATTTACCGCAATACTTAATGATCAGATTCCGCCTGATACCCCCGATATATTTAACAGTGCCATAATGGAATTTGGTGCTTTACATTGTAAACCCCAGAATCCGCTTTGTAATAGTTGTCCTTTTAACAACGAATGTTACGCTTTCAGAACAAACACAGTTAAAGAGTTTCCTGTAAAAGCCGCAAAGAAAAAAGTGAAAGTGCGGTATTTTAATTATTTTGATTTTCAGTTTGATGGAGGATTTTATCTTAATAAGCGACCTGCAGGTGATATCTGGCAGGGACTATATGAATTTCCGCTTTTGGAAACGGCAGAACCCTTACCGGAATATGAGGCTATTAAAGCTTTTTCAGATATTACAGGAAATGAAAAAGGATGGAAATTGCAGGAAACAAAGCATTTTGTTCACAAATTAACCCATCAAACCATTTATGCCAGCTTTTTTAAAGTAAATTGTGCTAAAAAGCCCGATATGACAGGTTTTGATCATCAATTAATACAGTCAGAAGAACTTGATAAATATCCGGTTCACCGCTTATTAGAAAAATATTTATTACTTTTGCAAGAAGAACACGATTAAAACCGGATGGTAAACAGGGTATTTTTATTAGGCAGATTGGGTAAAGATCCCGAAGTCAGGTATCTTGGAAACGAGATGGTTGTTGCCACTTTTACGCTTGCAACCAACGAACATTACACTGATAAAGAAGGCAAAAAAGCCGAGCACACTGAGTGGCACACTATTGAATTGTGGGACGGACTTGCAAAAAATGCTGAAAAACTCCTTAAAAAAGGAAGAGTTGTTTTTGTTGAAGGACGAATTAAAACAGATAACTGGGTTGATAAAGAAGGAATAAGCAGACATGCCGTTAAAATACGTGCAAGTCAGTTTCAGCTTATCAGCAGTGGCAATCCGGAAAACAATTCACCTGCTAATCCTTTTGTTAAAGAAGGAGAGGATATTTCTTATGATCCTTTTGGACCTTCAACCTCTACCGATGATATATTACCCTTTTAATTTATTGTAAATTGAATACAGACGACCCTTATCCCATTACGCTGCAAATTGCAGATTTTATAAATCCAATTACTTCTGATCAGGTAGTTTCACTTGTTATTACAGGCGTTTTTCTATTAATACTTGTGGCACTTTCAGCATTTTTCTCTGCTTCTGAAAATGCACTTTTTTCACTTACCAATAAAGATCTGGAAAAGCTTGGAGAAACTGAGTCTGCAGCAAATAAAGCTATTATTAAACTTCTTAGCCATCCTAAAAAACTTCTTGCAACAATACTGACGGTAAATAATTTTGTTAATGTAACATTTGTAATTATTGGTTCGCATTTTCTGTTTGAAAAAATATTTAATTTCAAAGGTCATTTACTTGGTCAGATTCTAATAGATTATGTCTTAATAACATTTGTTTTATTGTTATTTGGAGAAGTGGTACCGAAAATTTATGC
>JACMRS010000293.1 GCA_014376345.1 Bacteroidia bacterium
CTGGCAGCAAAGGTTATCTGGTATTTGATGCAAAACTTTTCAAATCTCTTAACATCGGAGACAGCATCATGAACAATGCTCATATTTACTTTGATTACAACACACCTATCAGAACTAATTTTGCAGTGATAAACCGGGTTGATAATTCTGGTGGAAACTCTTCTGTCGAATCAATTATTCCTGGTACTAATATTTCGATATATCCCAATCCTGCATCCACTTTTTTTACAATTGAAAACAAAAATAAGGATATACAATTTCTAAGTTTATACAGTATTACCGGTCAAATAATTTCAGAAATGAAAGTTGAAGCATTGTCATCAAAATCAATTAACACTGAAGACTGGGCAAAAGGTTTGTATTTTGTTGTAACTGATAAAGGCGAAACATTGAAATTAATTAAAGAATAATCACAGTATCCTAATCAAAAAATAAATAAAAGAAAGCCTCCCTAAAAATACGGGAGGTTTTTTTGTTTGTACATTACTCTGAAACATCTGATTTATTCTATCTTTGATTTTTAAAAAGTTAATATAAAAACTAAAAACCATGATCTATATCTGGATAATTTATCTGGTATTTTACCTTTACTGGATTTTTAATAAAAAACCTCATAATAAAATTAAAACCTATGAGTTTCCTGAATGTGATTTTGAAATAATTATGGAAAGAAGACTTTTTGATTAAACATGAAAGATGTATTTCTTACTGGCAATAATATAATTATCAGAACACTTAAAACCAATGATTTTGAAGAATTGGAAAAACTTGCTTCAGATGAAAAAATCTGGCAACATTACATAATGGATTATTCAAAACCCGGGAAGCTTGCAAATGCACTAAATGAAGCTCTAATAGAATTTGAGGCAGACAGACAGCATCCATTTGTAATCATTCACAAACAAACATCAAAGATAATTGGAAGTACAAGATTTCTGGATATTCAGCATAAACACAAAAAGCTCGAAATCGGGTGGACCTGGCTGCACTCTGATTTTAGGAATACAGGTATTAATACTGAATGTAAAACGCTACTTTTAAATTATTGTTTTGATATCCTTAAATTAAAAAGTGTGCAACTGAAAACAGATGAATTAAACATCCGCTCAAGAAAAGCTATAGAAAAAACAGGTGCAAAATTTGAAGGCATCATCAGAAATGATATGATCAGAGAAAATGGCACTTCCAGAAATTCAGCTTCTTACAGCATCATTGCTAAGGAGTGGAATAAAGAAAATTTTGAGTACTACAATTCATAAAATAAGGCTTTTATCAGAATCTGATTTAATCTGCCTAATTTTGATGTTTTAAAAATATACTATAAAAAAGATGGATCACAAAGCACATTATGATACTGTAGCTAAAGCTATTGACGATTTGAAAGCAAAAGGATTTACAATAGATTTCAACCTTGAAGAAAACAGTATTGTTTCTCATAGCGAAAAATTTCACTATGAGGATTTCGAGATTGTGGATGTTTACAGGTATGAAGGTGATTCAGATCCAGGTGATGAGGCAACTGTATATGCTATAGAATCTAAGTC
>JACMRS010000294.1 GCA_014376345.1 Bacteroidia bacterium
CATTGAAGAAGCCCCCATTCTGCCATTTGAAGCGCCTACAACATTAATTTCACCTTTTAATTTTCCGGGAGCATATCCGAAAATGGAAGCCGGGTTTACAAGAATAGTGCCTCCAATGCCATCCGATCCGTATTGCAAGGCATCCGGTCCTTTTACTAATGTAACCTCAGTAGCAAGAAAGGCATCGATTTCCGGAGCATGTTCTGCGCCCCATTGTTGACCCTCCTGTCTTACACCATTATTTAAAATGACAACTCTGTTGCCCTGCAGTCCGTTTACAACTGGTTTCGACACAGAAGAACCTGTTTTTAACTGCGCTATTTCTTTAATTCCTGACATCAGATCCGTTATTGATCCACCTTTTCCGAGTTCGATTTGTTGATGGGTTAATTTAATGCTACCTACTGAAATTTTTGCAGAAGAGGTAACCGTAACGCTATCAATTTCAATTATATGTATATCTGGGAGATAAACTTTTAACTGTGTGTCTCTGAAAATATTAATATCATAATGCCGGTCTTCATTTTCATGACTGAAATGAAATTCCAGCACTCCGGCGCAAACACCTGTTAAAACAAACAGACCTTTTGCATTTGTAGAGGCACTTTTAGTGGTTCCTTCAATAGCAACTCTTGAAAACTGAAGTGGTTTTTTGGTTGCGCTGTCGTAAACTATTCCTGAAATAGTAATCCTGCATGAGTCTTTCTGAGCCTGCAATCTAATACATGCCACAAAAGTAATAACAAGAAACAATGCTGTTTTCAGCATACTGATTTTGTTTAATTGCCGGTAAGTCCGACGAAATAAAATAATAAAATGATTTTCCTGCCGATGACTTCAACAGGATACACTTAAAATAATTAAGTGCAAATAAGGCCTTTCAGGGCGCTTAATTTATTAAGAATTAAATGCAGGGGGCCCTTTATTGTCAGGCTCTGAGGGGGAATTAAACAGGTGTGATTCATCTGCGCCCTGGATATAAGGACTATAGATAAAATCAATAGTAAAATCTTGATTGTTTTCAGTTTCTAAAAACCGTGAAACCTGAAATTCGCAGAGCTGACATAGAGTATGTTGCTTGCTAAGCTGAACGCCATTATAGTTTTTATCTATGCCTGCTGCTTCAGAATGACATTCATGTAAAAGTCTTGCAGGCGTTATTACAATGATACTGAGTATCAGAAAAAAGCAAGCGATGATATGTCTGGTAATCGGACGCAAAAATTAACCTTTGGTCATTTTATTAGCAATCTCACGAATTTCATCGCGGTTGTATTTGTTGTCAGATTTGGTGTAAAGACTTACCAGATACAGAAGATTTTCTTCTACTTCGTCGCTGTCTTCAAGTGTTTGAAATTCCCAACCGTTATTGGCTTCCAAATGCTCATAAGCCAGTCTTATTGAACGCGTAATCAAAGGGTCTTCCTCTGATTTTGCCATGTCGCGCAATTCTTTCAAAAGTGGAACAAGCACAGTTGCATTCACACTATTGGTTTCAATTTCTTTGGAAATTTTTGCGATTAAATCGTTGGCCTTTAAATTTTTCATACCTTATATTGCTGCAAAATAAAGGAATTTATTTCAATAAAGGGCAATTTATTCGATTTGGAAGCAGTACTATTATTTTTGATTGTCACGCCATTCATAAACCCACTGACTTTGAATCATCTCAAGATGACCTTCATTGCTTTCTTCTTTAGTACCTTTAAAATCTGGTATTTCAAGTATCCAGCTTAAAAGTTCGGTAAAGCGAATTCTGTATATTTGAGATTCGCCAAAATCGTCGCCAAAGCGCTCATACAGCGCCATTGCAATATCTTCATGGTCTTTCCAGTAAACCGGTAAATGAAATTCAGCCATTGTTTTGTTTATTAATTGATTAATGTCCAATCATAACAGATTGGTCGGGTATTGTCACCACCAGGTCGCCGTCTTCGGTAAGTTCACACTGGCAGGCCAGTCTGGAGTTTATTTTCGGATACCTTGCTCTGTCAACAAAATCTTCTTCTTTGTCGCTCATGTCTGTTAAAAGACACTCGCCTTTTTCGATATAAATATGACAGGTACTGCAAGCGCAAACCGCACCGCAGTTGTGATGCAATGAAATATTGTTGTCAATTGCAATATCGAGAATCGTTTCACCTTTGTCAATGTCAACGGTAAGTTCCTCTTTGTGTTTTTCTTCGAATTTAAATGTAATATGTCCCATTTCTTATCAGGCAAGATAGCTTTCTGCTTTTTCAACCATTTTTACAGAGCCCACAAAAATAGGGGTTCTTTGGTGAAGTTCTGTAGGTTCTATTTCAAGAATCCTGTTTTTTCCATCAGTAGCTTTTCCACCCGCCTGTTCCATAAGCATTGCCATTGGATTGCATTCATACAGCAGCCTCAGTTTGCCTTTTGGTGCTTTAAGTGTTGGAGGATAAATATAGATGCCTCCTTTTAAAAGGTTTCTGTGAAAATCTGCAATCAGTGATCCGATATAGCGCGCAGAATAGGGTGTACCTTCAGATTTATCAGAAGACTGGCAATAGTTCAGATAGTTTTTTACACCTTCCGGAAATTCCATCAGATTGCCTTCATTAACTGAATAAATAGAGCCGGTTTCGGGGATTTTAATATTCGGATGAGACAGACAGAATTCCATAATTGAATCATCAAGAGTGAAGCCATTGACACCGTTGCCGGTAGTGTATATAAACATGGTAGATGAACCATAAATAATGTAACCTGCAGCTACCTGACTGGTGCCTTTTTGAAAAATATCTTCCCGATCAACAGGTTTATCAGGGGAAAGTCTTTTATAAATAGAAAAAATAGTTCCAATAGAAGCATTCACATCAATATTAGATGATC
>JACMRS010000295.1 GCA_014376345.1 Bacteroidia bacterium
TATAGAATATTCCAACGCTGCCTTTTGTACTGTGCATGATACTGTAATTGTAAAACAAAATGATCCGCTGCTACCTGCTTTGGTAACCGGGTTTAGCATCTGCATAGGTGATACTGCAAGACTTTTCATATTTAAAAACCTGGCAATCCAATACGATTCGGTATGGTTTTATGAGAATGGTAAAACCACTCCCCTAGCAAATCCTGAAGCTTATAAGGTCAATGCGCCAACCCGTATTACGCTGCAGGTTTACGGAACTCAAAACGGCAAGCAATGCTTTTTAGAAACCGGCTTTAATATTTCCATTAATACTCAGACTGATAGTGTGTTCAGGGTTTTAAAAAGTAGCACCTGCTTTAATGAAAATTTGCTAACCCTTACTTCAACATCCAACGCATCGGCATTATCCAAAACCATTAAATGGGGAGATGCTTCTGCCTCAGAACCTTTTATGAATCAGGTTTCTCACAGGTATGCAGATACAGGAAGTTTTAACTACTCTGTTTATGTTTCTTCTGCTAAAGGATGTAGGGATACTTTTAAAGGAAAAGTAAACATTCTGCCTTCACCTGTGGCTTCTGCGGCTGTAACTGATTCGTCGGGTTGCTCAAAGATCAGTCTTACTACTTCCTCGAAATCAGGAAATACTTCTTCAACTTTAAATCACAAACTTTCCTGGGGAGATGCCATTGAAGAATCTTTTACAAGCAATGCTGTGAAACAACACAATTATGCATCTTCCGGAACTTATACTATTCAATTAGAAGTTAAAAACAGTGCAGGCTGTGCTGATACTGTTGCAATCACTCATACAATTTATCCGACTGTTACAGCCTCAGTGCAGGCATTAGGTTTTTGCCTTGGAGACAGCACACGTTTTAGTTCTGTCGTTTCGCCTTCAAACAGTTATACTTATAGCTGGCAAGAAGCTTCATCAGTGCTTTCAACAAAGCCTTCCTTCAGCTATTTGTTTCCTTCGGTAGGTTCGCACAAAGTTTTGTTTACTGCAACCTCTGCACAGAACTGCAATGCCCGGGATTCAGTCTCCTTCAACATCACAGAAAAACCCGTTGCAGCTTTTGATTTCTATCCTTTCGGAAGAGAAGCCACTGGCATTAAATATTATTTTGCTGACCGCTCTAAAAACCCCCAATTCTGGCAGTGGACTTTTGGTTCACAAGGCAGCTCCATCCTTCAGAATCCGGAATTCATTTTCTCCGACACCGGAAAGGTGCGCGTGAGACTGAAAGTAACAGGCGGCTCCTGCTCAGACAGCATCGAAAAACTAATTCCCATACTCGAGCGTGTAGAGTTTTACTTCCCCAACGCTTTTACACCCAACGACAACAACCTCAACGAAGGTTTTGGTTTATCTGAATCACAAAAAGAAATGACCCAATCCTACACCATGGAAGTCTACAACCGCTGGGGTGGCAAAATCTTCAAAACCGGAAATCCCGACGAACGCTGGATCCCCGGAACCACTCAGCAAGGCATTTATATTTATCAGGCATCTATTCGTGATATCTTTGGGAAGCTTCATGATATTAAGGGGGTTGTGGAGGTGCTGCGGTAAGAATTGCTGATTTCTGATTTTTTGATTTCTGATTTGAGGGAATTTAGGATTTTATCATTTTGTAGAGACGCGTTTTAACGCGTCTCTATTATACGTGTTACAATTGTAGGGGCACACGGCAGTGTGTCCACCTTGGAGTCCAATTCGATCATTCATTGATATATTCCTGGGACGTTGACCCAAGTTGAGATGTTAGAGGCCTTCAGCCTGGGGGTTATAAATGAAGAATTGATGATTTCTGATTTTTTGATTTCTGATTTGAGATTTTGATATTTTGTCATTTTGTAGAGACGCGTTTTAACGCGTCTCTTTTGCGTTACAATTGCAGGGGGTTTTGTTACCGTTGGCCACGGGTTGAAACCCGTGGTTAGTGATGTTTTTATATTTATTATTATGAATAGCCTCCGGTTTTAACCGGAGGATTAGCGACAAACATGATACGGGTTTCAACCCTTTGATTTTTATCATGGCAAGGCGAAAAAATAGGGTTAAAACCCTTTCTCATGTATACCGTTGACCCCGGGTTGAAACCCGGGGCAATTCATATAATATCAGCATTTGTTCAATTATGAATAGCCTCCGGTTTTAACCGGAGGATTGTGGACCAACATGATTTGGGTTTTAACCCGTTGCTTTCTGTCTTGGCAAGGCGAATAGAAAAAGGTTTGAAACCCGGGGCTATTCATAAAATATCAATAACCTTCGGTTTTCATATTTTCAGCTTATTTCATTATTTTCGCAGAATGTATAAACTGTTTATTACCGCAATGGTTATTAGTGCTGTTGTTTTTTCTTGCAAACCCAAACCGCCTAGTCCTAAAGATATTCTATTTCAGGATATTACTAAACTTCAAAAAGATCCTGACCTGATTTATTCAGACACTTTATTTAATTCTTACCACCGTTATATTACCCTTTACCCTACCGATCCTAAGTGTGCGCACTACTTGTTGCTTAGTGCAGATATTGCTGGCAGAAGGCAGCGTTCTAATGATGCTTCTTTACTTTATGAACAATATGCAAATACCTACAAAGACAGCGCTGAAGCGGGTGAAGCTCTGTTTCTTGCAGCTTCTTTAAAAGAAAAAATGAATGACCACGAAGAGTCTAAAAGAATATTTTCGCAGTACCTGGTGTTTTATCCTGATGGTCCAAGAAATGCTGAAATCAGACAAATTATTCCTTTTTTAGGTTTAACCGGTGAACAGTTGATTGAGGTTTTCAGAATTCCGGAAGTTCCTGATTCTACTAAAGTTAAAAACTTTAAATAATCAGGATTTCAATAGTCCTGTAAGTTTTACTGCCTCCACCGCTTCTTTTACATCATGCACCCTCAGAATATTTATTCCTTTCTGAAGCGCTATCGTATTCAAAACAGTAGTGCCGTTTAATGCTTTATCAGGATTGACTTGCAGTGGTTTACAAATCATTGATTTCCTGGAAAACCCTGCCATTAAAGGCACTCCGCAGATCTGAAATAATTGCAATGAATTCAATAAACTGTAATTATGCTCTACTGTTTTCCCAAAACCAAATCCGGGATCAAGTATCACATCTGTAATTCCTGCCTGTTTAAATTCATAAATCTTCTCAACAAAATAATCCATCACTTCTTTCACAACATCATCATAAACCGGATTGTCCTGCATGGTTGCGGGTATTCCTTTTTTATGCATAGCAATGTAAGGCACTTCTAAAGATGCAACAGCGGCAAGCATTTCCGAATCATCATCGCCTGCTGAAATATCATTTACAATGGATGCTCCTGCCTCAACTGCTCTTACAGCAACTTCACTTCGGTTGGTATCAATACTAATAATGGCATCGGGAATTTCCTGCAAAATACTTTTAATTGCCGGAATCACTCTTTTAAGTTCTTCCTCCACACTCACAGTTTGCGCTCCGGGCTTACTGCTTTGTCCGCCAATATCTATTATACCGGCGCCTTCTTTTAACATCAGTAATGCCCTTTCAGTAATCGCTTTTGTTTCGTTAAATTTTCCACCATCAAAAAAAGAATCGGGTGTAACATTCAATATTCCCATCACTACAGGCGTTTCAAAAAACATCAGTCTTCCCCGGTAGTTGATAGAAAGTGGCGCGCTTCCTGTTATATTTAATAAATTAGACATTACTTTGCAAAGTAAATCAATTAAGTGCAACAAATTGGAAAACAGTAAAACCGAAATGGAATTTGATGAGCAGGCAAGTCGCTGCAGAAGTCTTTTTATTAGCAAGAATAAAGATTATGGTACGGCATGGCGCATTTTAAGACCTTCATCTATAACAGATCAGATTTTAATTAAAGCTTTGCGAATCAGAAGTATTGAGGAAAAAGGCACTCAGCAGATTGGAGATTCTATTGCATCTGAATTTACGGGAATCATCAATTATTGCATTATGGGATTGATTCAACTTCAATACTGGCCACAACCTGAAAAAGAATTTAACGACCTGGAACTCATCAATCTTTATGACAATGAGTTAAGCGAAACTAAAGCGCTGATGGTACAAAAAAACCATGACTATGGTGAAGCCTGGAGAGAGATGAGAGCCAGCAGTTTTACCGACCTGATTCTGATGAAACTAAACCGCACAAAACAAATTGAAGACAACAATGGCAAAACCTTGGTTTCAGAAGGCATTGACGCTAACTACAGGGATATGATAAATTATGCTATTTTTGCACTAATTACACTTAACACCAAATAATGAAGTTTATAACAGCAGTTTGCAGAATCCTCGTAGGAGCTCTGTTTATATTTTCCGGTTTTATTAAAAGCAATGACCCAAAGGGTTTTGGTATAAAATTAGAAGATTATTTTAATGTGTTTGCTCAGGATGCTGAAGCAAAACAAGATTCGATAATTCTGACAATTAACGATAACAGAGGTAACAGCAAAACTGAAATACTGCGTATTAATATTTTTGATACTGTTAAAACAGTTGAATTCAACACTTCCAGTTCAATCGTAGAAATGGAAAATCCATTGAATGACAGTATGGTTTCTATTGATTCGGTAGAATTGATAAAAGCTTATGTTGTTGTAGATGGCAATAAAGTTTTTGAAGCGGGTTATCACACAGACAGCAACAATAATAAAATAAACTTTACAATAAAAGCGCGCATTGGCGACGATTCATCATTTGTAAAAACGTTTGCTGTTGGCAGTAAGAAAATTCAATCTACAAATTTAATTGATGTTAAACCTTTCATTAAGCAAAACAGCTGGCTGAATGGATTTTTCAAAGGAATGATTCCTTATTCAGTTTTAATTTCAATATTGATTTGCGTACTTGAAATCATGCTTGGCTTTGCAGTTCTGATTGGCTGGAAACCACAACCGGTAAGCTGGCTAATGCTTCTGATGATTATCTTCTTTACAATTCTTACCTGGTATTCATGGTATTACAATAAAGTAACCGATTGCGGTTGTTTCGGTGATTTCATAAAACTGAAACCATTTACATCATTCATAAAAGACATTATTTTACTTGTTCTGATACTGGTAATATTTATCAGAAGAAAGCATATCAAGCCTTTATTTTCACCACCATTCGGAGCAAGATCTGTGATGATTGTAACGCTTGCATCTCTTGCATTTTCTGTGTATTGCAACAGTTATCTTCCAATAATTGACTTTCTTCCTTATGAAAAAGGAAATGACATTAAATTATTAATGACCCCACCAAAAGGAGAAAGAGTGATGGATTCGTTTGTATACAAATTTGTTTATATTAAAGATGGCAAAACAGACACTATCTCAGATCTGACTAAGCTTCCTAAAGCAGAAGATGGCTGGAAATTTGTAGACAGACCGCAAGTACTTGCTGCTAAGGCTACCTGGAAATCTCCTATCCATGATTTCAACCTGATGCAAAGGCCCGACAGCGATATCAATCCTCAGGATTCGGTGCTAAATCAGAAAGGTTACAAGTTGTTAATCATTGCTAAAGATCTTGACAATTCTCATCCGAAAGCCTGGGAAAAAATAAAAGCTACTACCAGTGCATGGACCAATGACAAGCTTCCTGTTTATGCCTTTACTTCTACAATATTTGAAGAAGCCGATAAATTCTCTAATGAGATGCAATTGCCGTTTAAATTTTATGCTGCCGATCAAACCCTTCTTAAAACAATGGTGAGGAGTAATCCGGGTGTTATTTTAATGAAAAATTCAACCATTGTTAACAAATGGAGTTTCAGGAATATTCCTTCATTTGAAAAGCTTAAAAAAATGATGAAATAATGCTGAAGTTTGTGATCCATAAGCTGCTATTTGGATTTAGCGTGCTTTTCGGGGTGGTCACACTTTTGTTTTGTCTTTTCATTTTGTTCCCTTCCGCTGAAGAAATAACTGCTGGTCAGAGAAGCGACGCTGCAACTAAAGAAGCTATGAGGAAGGAAATGGGTCTTGATAAAAGTAAAGGCATTCAATTTCTTTATTATATCAATGATCTGTCACCGGTTTCTTTTCACAACAATTCTTCAAACCTTGATGATTACAATGGCTTAAGAATAAAAGCAGGAAGCAATACGGTGATGCTTAAAACGCCTTACCTTAGAAAAAGCTATCAGAACAAACGCGAAGTTACTTCTATTCTCTCCGATGCATTTAAAGGCACCTTTGTGCTTGCTGTGGCTGCCATAGTTATTGCCATGCTGCTTGGAATTGTGTTTGGCATCATTGCAGCACTTAAACAAGGTACTTTAATTGACAATCTGGCGCTATTAATTTCTACCACCGGCATATCGGTACCCTCTTTCTTTTCAGCTGTTATTATTTCCTGGCTGTTTGGATTTGTGTGGCACAGTTATACAGGTCTAAGCATGACAGGCAGTCTTTATGAACTCGACCCTTCAACCGGCTCAATGCATATTAACTTTGCAAATATTATCCTTCCCGCAATTGCACTTGGCATCAGACCATTTGCAATTATTACCCAACTTTCCAGAAGCAGTATGATAGAAGTAATGCAGCAGGATTATATCAGAACTGCGAAAGCAAAGGGTTTGAGTGCAACAGGTATTGTTATGAAACATGCACTTCGCAATGCTTTAAATCCAGTAATTACAGCTGTTTCAGGATGGTTTGCTTCTTTACTTGCAGGCGCTTTCTTTGTAGAATTTGTATTCAATTGGAAAGGCTTGGGAAAAGTGACGATAGAAGCACTTCAACAATCTGATCTACCTGTTGTAATGGGAGCAGTTTTGCTGATATCTGTTATCTTTATTCTGATGAATATTCTGGTGGATGTTCTTTATACTTTTCTTGATCCAAGAGTTAAACTTTCAGCCTGATGCGGATTTATATAATTGGTATGCCCGGCTCAGGAAAAACTTATTTTGGGAGGAAGCTTTCTTCAGCATTAAAAATGTCGTTTACAGATCTGGATGACAAGATAACTGAAGTTGCAGGAATGAGCATCAAGGAAATTATAGATTTGAAAGGTGAAAACGCATTCAGACTTCTTGAAAAAGAATGCCTTAAAGCTACAGAAGCCCTTAACCATTCAGTGATTTCATGCGGCGGCGGTACACCTGCTTTTTTTGATAATATGGACTGGATAAAAAAGCATGGCATCAGTATCTGGTTGAATACACCACTTAGCGGCATTTTTGAAAGAATCAGAAGAAACCAATCAAGAAGACCCGCATTTGCAGGTTTGAGTGGTGATGATATGCTGATAAAAATAAACTCTATTTCAGCGCAGCGCAAAGTATTCTATGAAAAAGCCGATATCATGATTAATGAATCGCAACAAACCGGCAAGGCACTCACCAAAGCATTACTACTTCTACGAAAAAAAATCAAATATAAAAAATAAATACCTATAAGATATTAGGCATTACTCATTTATTTTTGCCCTTCACTTAATTGTAAATAATAATAATGAATAAATCAGATCTGATCAGCAAAATGGCTACTGATGCCAACATTACAAAAAACCAGGCCCAAACCGCTCTTAATTCTTTTCTTACAGCAACTTCAGATGCTATGAAAAAAGACGAAAAAGTAATTCTTGTAGGATTTGGAACCTTCTCTGTTGCTACCCGTGCAGCCCGCACAGGACGCAATCCACGTACAGGAAAAGAAATTAAGATTGCTTCTAAAAAAGTAGTCAGATTTAAACCGGGAACAGACCTGGCGGAAAACGTAAAATAATTTTAATTCATATTTAATTTATCTGCACCCGGTTTGTCGTACATTCCGGGTGCAATTATTTAAAGCCATACCATGCACAAGCAATCAGATTACTTTCTTAAACATATCGCTCAAACTTCCGATGCACCTCTTCTACTTGAAATTGAGCGCGCAGAAGGCATTTATCTGTATGCAAAAGATAAAACCTATATTGATTGCATTTCGGGAATCGGAGTAAGCAATACAGGCCATGGCAATAAAAAAATCATTGATGCTGTTTGCAGGCAGGCCGGAAAATACATGCACCTGATGGTTTATGGTGAACTGGTGCAGGAACCTCAAGTACAACTGGCAAAACTTCTTACGGACAATTTACCTGATACATTAAATTCATGTTATTTTGTCAACTCCGGAAGTGAAGCTATTGAAGGGGCTATGAAACTTGCTAAGAGATTCACCGGAAGACATCATTTTACTGCCCTGGAAAATGCATACCATGGCAGCACACAAGGTGCGCTGAGTTTGATGAGCAATGACTATTTCAGTAATAAATATTACCCGCTATTGCCGTCAGTTTCTTTTGCAAGACAGAATAATCCTGAAGATATTGAAAAACTAATTACGACAGAAACTGCTGCAGTATTTATTGAGCCTATTATGGGCGAAGCAGGTTACTTACCTTGTGATAAAGAGTATTTAATTGCAATTAGAAAAAGATGCGATGAAACAGGTGCGTTACTTGTATTTGATGAAATACAAAGCGGTTATGGCAGAACAGGCAGTCTTTTTGCATTTGAACAATACGGTATAGTCCCTGATATTCTTGTGCTGGCTAAAGGAATGGGAGGTGGTATGCCTCTTGGTGCTTTTATAGCTGATAGTTCTGTAATGAGTTGTTTTATGGATAATCCTGTTCTCGGACACATTACCACTTTTGGCGGCCACCCTGTAAGCTGCGCGGCTTCTAAAGCTGCTCTTGAATTTATCATTGAGAATGATCTTCACAAAAAGGTTTCTGATAAATCCGAGCTCTTTAAAAGTTTGCTAAAACATCCTGCAATCCTGAAAATAAACGGCAAAGGATTGATGCTTGCATTGACATTTGAAAGTATAACTGTTAACAGAGCAATCATTGCAAAATGCATTGAAAACGGATTACTTACAGACTGGTTTCTTTACAATGAAAATTGCATGAGAATTGCGCCACCGCTTATCATCACTGAAGCACAAATACATGAAGTTTGCAGCATTATCAACAGTTCTGTTAAAGAAATATGCGGTTAGATACCAACCTTTTGTTAACTTGCACGTCAAAGAATAAAATTTAAACATATATGAATAAACGATTTATATTAGCGGTTTCTTTAATGACCGTAGCAATTATTTCATTACAATCATGCAGAAAAAATGATGATAAAGCTGATACACAGGAAGTAATAACATCGGCAGAGGACAATTCAACTGTTGAGACAGAATTTACCAGTGCATTTGATGTTGCCGACGACATCAGCAGCAACGACAGCAGATCAAGGGGCAGCAATACAATATTACCCGGAGGTGCAATTCTCAATTTCTCTGACTCATCATTTAATGATGGTGATGGCATTGAGTTTTCTGTGGATTTCGGTCCATTAGGCACATCAGTACCAAAAGGAATGGTTTGCAATGATGGCCGTTACAGAGCAGGCGTACTTCATTTCACCGCAACTAAAAGATACTCTGTTGACAGTGCCATTATTACTGCAGAAGCAAGTGCATCAGACAATTATTATGCAGGTAACGGAGATATCATGACAAAGCTTTCAGGAATGATAACAATTACAAGACTTTCAGCAGTTGGTGTTAATGTAAAAGTTACAAATGCCAAAGCAATAAACGACAGAGGAACAATCACCTGGCAAAGCAACAGGACTATCGTAAAAACTTTCGGAGCAAATACACCCGGTATTTTAAATGATGAGTTTGAAGTAACAGGTTCGGCAAGTGGTGTCAACAGAAACAATGAAGCATTTACAGTAACTATTGATAAGGCGTTGAAAAAACGTGTGTCAGCAGGCTGTGCGAGTACATTTATCAGCGGCAGACTTACACTTACTAATACAAGTTCAGGTAAAGTATTAAAAATAGAATACGATCCATATAGCAATGAGGCTTGTGATAAAGTTGCAAAAGCAACGATAAACAATAAAGAATATATTTTTATAGTTAGATAATAATAATTATTTTTGCGTGCCCTGCAGGATAGGTTTCTTGCAGGGCATTTTTCTTATATGAGATTCCGTTTTAGTTTAATTTTTCTTTCCGCATTTATTTCATGCAATCAACAGGTAAAACAAGAGCCTGAAAAACCCCAAATTCCTTTATCAGATATTATGGCAGCCCCTGTAACAGTGGCTTTTTCTTCTAAATCTGCAAATGCCTTTGAATCTTATTTCAGCGATCTTTTCAGTCACCGGCATTTCAATGGAAATATTCTGATGTCAAGTGGTGACAGTCTTTATGAAAACAGCTACGGTTTTGCCAGTTTTGATACAAAAGATTCTCTCAACATCAATACCAGTTTTCAACTTGCTTCAACCTCAAAACCTTTTACAGCAACAGCAACAATGATGCTATTTGAAAAGGGTAAAATCAACCTGGATTCAACTGTTAATGCTTATATCAAAGAGTTTCCATATCGCGGCGTAACAATAAAAATGTTGCTGAGTCATACCAGCGGACTGCCTAATTACATGCATCTTACGGATACATTATGGAAGGACAAAACCATACAGATGTGTAATGATGATATCATTTGTTTTTTAAGAGATTGCAAGCCTGCAGCAGCGGGTAAGCCGGGAGAATTTTTTGAATACTGCAACACAAATTTTGCTGTGCTTGCAGTAGTTATTGAGAAGGCATCAGGATTACCATTCCGTGATTTTATTAAAAATAATATTTTCGATAAAGTTGGCATGACACATACTTTTATTGTGAATGAAGACAGTTCTGCTTTTAAGTATTCAATTGCAACCGGTCACAATGTAATGCTTTCTGAAAAAGAACCTCATTATCACGACGGTATTTATGGTGACAAAGGAGTGTATTCAACAGTGCATGATTTGTTCCTTTTCAGTCGCGCGCTTTCTACGGGTTATCTTATAAAACCTGCAACATTAAAAATGATGTGTGAACCGCAAGTAACACCAAAAGCTTACGGCAAAAGTTATGGCTTAGGCTTTAGGATGATGAACATGGAAGGCAAAAAATGGATTTACCACAACGGCTGGTGGCATGGTTTCAGAGCTTATTTCTGGAATAATTTTGAAGAAAAGAAATGCTTTATTGCTTTAACAAATACAACCCGTGATGGTTATCTTAAAGAAGAAGAAATAATACCAATGCTTCACTAAGCGTGTATTATACGCTACTTATAAATTACCATTTCTTTCTTCTCATTTCCTTTTTTGTAAAAAGTCCATTCGAAGATTTTTTCTTTTTGCTGTAATTAGTATCATCACCCGATACAGTTGCACATTTAGTCCTTTTGCAAGAAAAGAGGATAACAGATGCAAGCATCATTAAAATAAAACCCTTTTTGAATGCCTTGTAATTCATACTAACTAATACAAATATAAATTATTTTATGAATTGAAGCCACGAAATTGAAATTAATGTTGTCTTGGTTAAAAACAACTACATTATGAAAAAACTATACTATTCTGTAATCATATCGATAATAGCTATATTTTTACCTTCAGATCTTTCAGCTACTCATATGATGGGAAGCGATATTACTTACAAATGCATCAGCAAAGGCAAATATAAAATTACCTTTAAAATATACCGAGATTGTAGAGGAATTGCACTCGACAATCCACTTGCAAAAGTATTCTGCGACAATAAATCTTTCACATTAACACTTAACAGAACCAAGATTCAGGATGTTACTTATTCCGGTACATGCAAAAATCTTTCGTTGCCTAAATGTTCGGGCATCAATCAACCTTTCGATACCAAAGGTGTAGAAGAACATACTTTTGAATGCGAAGTTGATTTCAATACTTCTCCTTATGATCAGTTTAAATCAAATGGGTGTTGTGAGGTTTATTTTTCTATAGAACAAAACGCGAGAAACACTGCTATTACAACTTTAGCTAGTCCTGGCACACTCTATACTGAAGCCATGGTTGATATCTGTAAAACAGAAAACAGTTGCAATAGCAGTCCTGAATTTACAACACCACCTGTGGCAAGTTTATGCTGCAATCAGCCTTTTACTTTTAACAATGGTGCATCAGATATTGCTGATGGAGACTCACTTGCATTTTCTCTTGTTGCGCCTTTGAATGCACATAATAGCAATGAACTTTATAACTCTCCCTTCTCTCCTACTTTTCCTTTAACTCCATATTGTCCACCAAATCCCGGAATTGTTAATTGCAATCCAATTCCAAATGCAAAACCACCAAGGGGTTGTTATTTTGATTTGCAGACAGGTGATCTGATTTGTACACCGACAAAATGCGATGAGGTTTCAGTAGCTGTTATTCAGGTAGAAGAATGGCGCAAAAACGATAAAGGTGTAATGGAAATTGTTGGTCGTACCCGTCGTGATATGCAACTTTGGGTACAGCAATGTGCAGCCAACAATCCACCTCAGATTACTGGTAAAAACAAAGTGAGTGTTTGTGAGGGATCTCTTGTAACAATTGAAATAGAAGCAACAGATGAACAGCTTAAACCAAATCAGTTAAGAGCAGATACAGTAAATTTAACCTGGAACAATGGCATTGCCGGTGCGAAATTTGAAATTTCAAATCCTAATGCAAGAGAGAAAAAAGCAATATTCACCTGGCAGACAAAAATAGGTGATGCCAGACCGGGTGCTTATTCTTTTACAGCAACTGCAACTGATGAGCAATGTGCTATCTCTGTTAAAGGTTTTAATATTACAGTTTTACCGAAAGCTCGTGATACCAGAAAATACACAAGTAATGGTTGTGGAAAATATACTTTCAATGCGATCCCTTTTGATACTGTAAATTATAAAGGAAATTACCTTTACGACTGGGAAATCAGGGATTCAACAAACAGAGGAATCCCTCTTAAACACAGCCTGAACCGTCAGGATACATTCAAGTTTAAACGCGGCGGAAAATATATATTTACACATCTGATTACGAATACAATTGGCTGTGGCACTCAATATACTGACACATTAATTGTTCCACCTCTTCTTGATGCTGAACTTGCATTTGGAAAAGATACTTTTGTATGTGCAGGTGACAGTTTTACTTTAAGTCCTGTTGTTTCACATGGTGTTCCTAAGTATAATTATCAATGGCAATTGCTTCCGGGAACTTTTAATTTAAAGGATACATTCCAGAGATTTTCAATTAAACCTAAAGGAGATGTTCAGATTAAACTCACTCTTACAGATAAAAACAAATGTTTTGATATTGATACTATTAAGGTAAAATACATCCTTAATCCAATTGTTAATATTGGACCCGACAGACGGATTTGCACTTACGAAACTGTAACTCTTGATGCGGGACATGCAGACACCATGCGCTATTACTGGCTGCCGGGAGGAGACAGTGGCAGATTGAAAACAATTAATGTTGCAGGAAAATACATTGCTAAAATCATAAATAAATACAACTGCTACGGAAGAGATACAATGAATTTATTTGTTAATGATACCGTTGTACCCCTTGCAGGAAAAGATATCGAAACTTGTCATAATGATACAATGAAAATTTTGGCCAAAAGAAGACCGGCCGGATACAGCAGACAATACAAATGGACTGATATTGGAACCGGTTTACAAGTTGCATCTGATAGTTTATTGAAAATTAAGGCAGTAAACAATTCATTAACCGGGACAATTATTAAAAAGAAATATGAGCTTTGGCTGCGAGTAAATCAGGGCGGACATGCATGCATTGGCAGTGACACTGTAAATGCTGAATGGAATCCACTACCACAATTTTTATATACTCCAATTCAACCACGTTGTTTTGATGAAGGTGACATTCGTTTGAACATGGTTCAGGCTAAGGCATTACCACCGGATGCTAACGTTCATTACTATAAAACTTATAACAGCAACTGGATTACTAATCCGGTATCGGGTTCTCAATTTTATGTTTATACCAAATTTTTAAAAGATGTACCTCCGGGATTCAAAGACACTATCTGTTATAATTATACAGACAGCAATAAATGTTTTAATAAAGAATGTAAACAGATAAAAATAAATGAAAATCCGAAAGTTGAAATCCGCAATGCTACTTTTTGTCAAAAGGCAGGAAATGCAAAGCTTGATAAAATGCGCGTTGCTCCTTTCAGCACACTTGGTGGCATTCAGAAATGGCGTTGTCTTGAAGTACCTGCCGGATCAGGTTTAAGTCCACAATTAGTAGTTTACTCTCAAAACAACAACTGGACACTTGAAGTGGGTACTGAAGATGAAACCTACCGCACCGGAACTTACAAAATGGAATACTGTTTTGAGAACCCTTCAACAGGCTGCAAACGTTGTGATACTGCCAATGCTTATATAGTAGAACTTCCAGTTATTGAGTTTGAAAATATTCCAAGTCAATGCTCTAATTATCCTATACTTCCTTTGAATAAATTTGTCAATGTTTATTCTCCAAAATGGAAGGCGGTTGAATTTTCAGGAAGTCGTGACAGGTCTAATTCTATTGTTGCGCGTGCACTTAATAATGCTATTATCAATGATTCAGTATTTAATCCTTCAGCAGGAATTGGAACCTTTGTTTTAGTTGTGGATGATTTCAGTACAGGTTGCGCTGTATCAGACAGCATTACAATTACTGTAAATGGCATTCCGACCTTAAATCTCACTCCACTCGACACCCTATGTTCAAGCCAGGGTGCTGTTGATCTTGTCAGCAATTATGCAGGTAGTTCAGATGGCAAATGGTCAGGATTTGGTGTGGTTGGCGAGCAGTTTATGCCAGACAGCTCTCCGAGATCAAAACAATACGAGGGCAGGTATACTTTAACTTACTTCTATACCAACCCGATAACCAAATGTTATAATTCAGACAGCATTAAGGTGCTTGTGCAATCACAACCTGAGGTCTTGATTACGAACAGTCCACAACCTGTTCAGCATTGCGAAGACCAGCCATTTGATCTGACTGCAACCAAGAAATGGGCAGCAAGAACAATGTGGTCTTCAACCGGTGATGGCACATACAAACAGGATTCTCTGAACATCAGATACACCCGTGGTACAGTGGATACCACCACAAATCTGGTAACCATGACCTTGTCGACTGTAAAAGAGGGCGTGTGTCCTGTAGCTACTGCTAATGTTCAACTTGTTATTCACCCTTATCCGCAGATTGATTTTGCCGGCGATCCGATTGAGGGTTGTGAGCCTGTAACCAGCAGCTTTACTACTTTTGTCAGAAAACCACAAGGGTCTAAAGGTAACCTAACTTACCACTGGTATTTTGGAAATGGTGATACCACTCATACTGAGGTAAATCCACAGAATATCTTGTTTGATACTGCAGCCAGAAATGGTTACGATGTGAAACTGGTAACAACCAATAGTTTCCCTGGAGGAAAATGTGTAACGGTAACCGATAAA
>JACMRS010000296.1 GCA_014376345.1 Bacteroidia bacterium
AAAAGCAGAAGTAACACGTATTGATCGCAGCAATATTGAAGGCCTCTGTCTGAATAATTAATGAGTTTATTTTGCGGATAGTGCCTAGCATTAAGCGCCTTATTTAATGCTATGACTCAGCCCTTAATTTTTAATTCTTTGCTTAAATGATAGCCCATGATCTTTCTTGAATAAGCATCTGTAATCAAAGAAAGATAAGCAAAATCTGATTCGCTACGCTGTGTCTTACTAAAAACAACTTTTATGATTTTAATGATGTATAAATCATTTAGGGTAATTGTTTTATTAAGTAACAAATTTTATATGTTATTAATAAAAAATGCGTAAAACTACTTTAAATAGGCACCGTAAAATGACCCATTTTTTCATAAACCGATGATTAGAATTTTTTTCTATACGTGAATGCTCTATTTTAACATTCTAAATCAAATTTTCTGTTTACATACTGAGAATGTTACGTTTAGTCACCATACTAATAATCATGATTTTATTTTCGGATAAATCATTTTCTCAGAATCAATCTGTACAGGATTCTACAACTCAAAAACCATCATCACTACAACCTAAATTCCTCCAAACGGACTCGGGATTTTTTATAATAGAAACTTTACGAAAAGGTTGTAAAGCTAAAGTAGAAAGTGAGCATTTTTTCCCGAATGAAGCAGAACCTATTACAACTGAAACTGCAAAAAAAACATTGCCACCTGTGGCAGAAAAGTTTATAACCATACATGGAAACCTTTCTTACAATTTTAATTATAGAAGTTATATAGATACGCCATTTGCACAAGAAGATATAATGCAACATTCCATTCAAACAAGATTGAATGTGAAAATAAAAGAAAAATACTCATTTACAGTTTACCTCACAAGCAGAAGATCCAACTCACCATTTTTCAGTAATGCTACAGATGCTTCCTTTCAGTTCCGCCAAACGGAAATGCTGGAAGGAATTAAAAATGATATGAGAGTGCAGGCAGATCAAATTTTGGCAGACAAATCTATATTACTGACGCCGGCGCAAATTTACCAGAGAGAAAAAGAAGGATCACTAAAAGATATTGGCCGTTTTCCTGCAACCATTGTAAAAGCAAAAGCAGATAAAATTTTTGAAGAAAAGAAAACAATTCTTACCGGCAAATTTGATTCGCTTTACAGAGATTACAAAACAAAAATGGATAAGCTGAATGCTTTGCAGGAAAAAGCAAAACAAGGTTCAGCTGCACAACAATCAGTAGAAGAAAAAGAAAAACAGTTGAGGGGCAATGCAGAAAGAATAAAAGATTCATTAAAAAATAGTGCAAAAGACTTCGCAGGAAAATATTATGATGAACACTTAAAACAAACAGACAGTATTGCCAAAGCCACCAATGCCAATTTGAATAAGAAAAAAGAAGATTTGGAGAAATTGAAAAAGGAAGTAGCAGAATCCGAAAAGAAATTAAAATTATTTCAGAAGAAAATTGTTGACTCTGTGCAGGAGGTAAAAAAACAGATAGCTTCCATAACGGATAAAAATAAATTGAATGAATTTTTACAGAAGAAAGGAAACAACATTAAAGAATTACCTGCACTGCAACGTTTTTTATTATCCGTAAAACAAATAGGTTTGGGAAGAACCTGGATTGATTACTCAGAACTTACTGTAAAAAATATTTCATTAAATGGAGTGAACATTGAAATGAATCCCGGTAATATATATTTGGCTGCAGCTGTAGGAAAGGTAAACTATCGATTTCGGGATTATATTGTAAAAGGTAATTATGCAGGCAGCAATCAACAGGTAGGATTAGTAAGAGCAGGGTTTGGAAAGAAAGATAAATACAATTTTATTTTCACTTATTACAGCGGACAAAAAGCGTTGCTTAACCAAAGAAGTATTGCAGATTCATCAGCTGTACAAAAGATATCAGGCTTTTCCATTGAAACAAGGGCTGCAATAGATAATAATAATTACCTGGTTGGGGAATATGCAAGATCAACATCTCCTGCCATTAAAGGAAAGATTTTTGATTTAAAAACCAATACCAATGAGGCTTGGAGCATTAAACTTTTCAGCCATTATGGAAACACAAAAGTTACAAGTTATTACCGCAAAACAGGAGAAGGATTTCAATCTTTCACCTTATTTCCAACAAATAACAAACAGGATGCATGGATGATCCGGGCCAATCAATCCATCTGGAAGAAAAGAATTGTATTAGATGCTGCGGTAAGAAAAAATGATTTCAACAGCCCTATTGCTGCACCTGATTTCACCAATACAAATGTTTTTAAATCTTTTCAGGTAACAGCAAGAATACCAAAATATCCATTTGTATCGGCAGGATATTTTCCATCCTCACAACTCACCCTAAGCAATAACAATGTATTATATGAAAACAGATACAATACATTAAATGCAATCGTAAGTCACTCTTATTATGTTGGAAAGCTTAGCATGAACTCCAATGCAACTTATACCAAATTTTACAATGCAGGTTCAGATTCCGGCTTCATATATTTTAATGCTTCTACCCTTACTTTAAACCATAGCGTAAACCTTCAGCGTTTTGTTTTGCAGGGTATAGTTACAATGACGGATCAGTCATTGCTTCAGCAGCTAACAGCAGAGCCTGTTGTAACCTAACAGTTTAAAAATAAACTTTCACTCTCCGGCAGTGTAAAGTGGAGTAGGGTTAATCATTTAGAAACATTATGGGGAGGCACCGCAGGTGTAAATATTTACTTAGGGAAAATTGGGGTTATTCAAATGCAATATGATAAAATTTATTTACCGGGTTATAACAGGAATTTATTGCCGGTTGATATGGGTAGATTAACATTCAGCAGAGAATT
>JACMRS010000297.1 GCA_014376345.1 Bacteroidia bacterium
CGATTAAGTTCAAAATATAAAGTGTTTAAACTCTCTATTAAGATCAAAAGGTGTTATTGAAATGGTTCTGCTTTTATCCCAGAAAGTAAGATGTGATTAAGCCAAAAAACACAAGAACAGAGAGCCAGGCAAGCCTGTATTTTTCTTTTGTAGACTTACTTTTATAGAATTTAACTTCTGTTTTCAGGTTTAAAAGTTCCTGAAGATTCTGTAGTGTAATTCCGATGTTTTTGACACTGTGAAGGTCCTTGCATATATAATTGCATGCGCCAAATTTGAGTAGTTCGATAGCCATTTCAAGATCTTTTTGTGAGGAAATCATCACAACTTTTGTATCAGGATTTGTAAGCTTGATATTTCTCAATACTTCATCACCGTTCATGCAATTTTCATTTTCGCTGTTTAGCTGAAAATCCAGTAAGATGATATCTGGTTTTTCAACCATGCGTTTCAGCATATTCTCCCCTGTGTGAAAGATATCAATATTAAAACCATACTGATCCTTGATGGCGGCAGCTATCATGATGGAGAAGAACTCATTGTCTTCGGCCATAAATATTTTCAAGTCTGAGCTATTCATTTTTTACTTGTTTAAATAAAGTTGGCCGTAAATTATCTGCGTTGTTTTAATAAATGCGCTTTTAGATTTCAGGTAAAAAGAAAGCAACCTGTTGAAGGTAAGAATTTCTATTAGTAAAATTCCTTCAGCAAAAATCAGGAGAAAGTTGAAGGTTGGATTTACATAAGGAGAATAAATGACCGATATGATCAGAAGAACATTTGCTGCATAAAGACTTACAGAAGCTTTCACATGGTTAAGCCCGGATTTTACGAGCAGATGGTGAACATGACTTTTGTCGGGAGCAAAGGGTCTTTTTCCTTTTATCATTCTTACTGCAAATACCCTTAAGGTGTCAAACACGGGTATGAGCCAGATAGCAGAAACAAGCAGGATCATGTCTGTATGATGAAAGTTCAGGACACGGGACCCATTAATCGCTGCTGTTCCCATAACTGTCATCATAAGCCCGAGATGCAGGGATCCTGTATCGCCCATGAATATTTTTGCTTTGTTGAAATTGTAACGCAGGAAACCGAACAATGCACCGGCAAAACTAATTGCCAGTAAAGTGAAACCTACATTGCCCTGCATATAGAAGATGAAAGCAAAAACCAGTGAGTTTATAAGTCCCAATCCACCTGCGAGCCCATTTATACCATCAATAAGGTTGAATGCGTTGATTAAGCCAGCCATCAGGATCATATTGAATGCATATTGCTGCCAGATACTAAGGTCATGTATCCCGAAAATTCCATGAAGAGCGTGTATGCCTAAGCCTGACGATACTAATAAGAAACCAAGGACAAGCTCAATAAGTAATTTTTTTATTGCAGAAATCCCTTTTGTATCATCTATCATCCCGATTGGAAACAGCACCAATACACAAAAAACAATTGTCAGAAACTGTGAAATCGGCATACTGTCTTTCCAGAATAGAGAAAGCACAAGAAAAATTATTGTAAATGAGATGCCACCCATAGTTGGAGTAGGGATTTTGTGCTCTTTTCTTAAATCCGGTGCATCAAGAAGTTTGAA
>JACMRS010000298.1 GCA_014376345.1 Bacteroidia bacterium
ATTTGTTACTACTATTTTAAGAATTCCTTCAATTAATACGCTTTCCAGTTTAATAACAACTTCACCGGTAGTATTATACAATCCAAACTTAATGGCATTTTCCAAAACAGGTTGAAGTAAAAGTGGTGGCAGACTCATTTCAAGAGTATTTTCATTAATTGTTGACTCTATTATCAAACGATGACCGAACCTTACTTTTTCAATTTCGAGATAGAGCTGAAGATGCGACAGTTCATCTTTTAAAAGTGGTTGAGAGGAATCATCTTTTACCAGGGTACCTCTTAGAAAATCACTCAGCATAGTTATCATTTTTCTTGCCTCGTCTGGTCTGCTAATTAAAAGAGCATTGATAGAATTAAGACTATTAAATAAAAAATGTGGCTGAAGTTGTCTTCTTAACTGAAATAATTCGGCTTCAATAGCTAATCTTGAAGCAACAGCACTGCGTTCAGTTTCTTTTTCTTTTTCAATATTATTCTGCCATATCCAGATAACCATTGCAGTACAACCAATAATCAAAAAAGAAACTGCAACTCTGACTGGAAAAGACATTAGAAAGAAATTAATATATGATTCATCATTTGTCACTTCATTTACCAACCATCCCATTGCCTTGGAAGCTAAAATGGCAAGTATAAATATTCCGGGTATGAGTCCAACAAGATTGTTTTTAGATGGCCTGTAAAACCGCAAAGCATTTGCAGCTGCAAAGCATATTATCATTAAAATAAGATTGTTAGAAAGACTGTCTGAGATTGAAATCGCTGCATTAAACCCAAATTTTGAAACAATGTAGGCGTGAGCTGTAATCCAGCAAGCCCAACCTATTGCAAGATAAAGTGCAAATCCGCGATATGAAATGCGACTCAATCCCATTAACTTTCCTGAAACGACATCAAATTAATTCTTTCATAACGGAGTTTAACAGAATTGATAAACGATTCGGGATTTTTTTTAACTTTTACTGAAGAATATATTTCAGAACCGTCCTCCAGATTGTCAAGTCTGATAAGTTCAGACACACCAATAAACTTCCAGTGAACCGGATTATTGTTATTATTAGCAAAATGAACTTCCTCATTTAATCCAAGGTTTGATGCCTTTTCAATTGCATTACTTTGATCTTCAGCAGAAATTAATCTCAATTGTTCATCAAATTGTTGCTTTGAAGAATCCCCGCAAATTATGTGAAAAACAATCTTTGCAAGATACATGCTCATACTTAAAAACTGCTAATTACAATGCCACCGAAAATGGTAACTCCTTTCAAAACAAGAACTTTTTTCTCTTCCAGATTACCTGTGAAAGTCGGCCTTTTATCTTCAATATTTCCCAAAACAGCAACTATTGATTCGGTTTGAATTTCCCAGTGTGGCGGTATCAATAATTTAGTGCCTCCAAAAAGTTGAGTTACCTCAAGCTCAGCTTTACCGGAAAAATCTGCTTGCATAAGATCAACTTCCATTCCACCAAATATGCATACAAGGTCACCTCCTTTAAAAGTTTTTGTCAGAATCTTTTTTTTTATACCTGCAAATAGGCAGACTGAATCTATAAAATCCTCACCATTTCTGCTATAACTTTCTTTTGAAAAATGTGCATCTATGTCGTTGTGTTTTTGCTTCCACTTTTCTTTCCAGTAATGGTGTGCATTATGCTTTCGCTTAGGTCTTAATATCATTAACAATCCGGCAATAATGATAATCACAGGAAATAAGAATTCACCAAAAGAGAAACCGGGAATAAAATCATCCGCAAGAAAAAAAATTCCAATTACGATGGGAATAATCCAACCACCAGATCTGAAAGAATGCTTGGCTCCTATGAAAAGTCCAATCGCAATTAAAAACATAGGCCATGTAAACAGCCATTCAGGAAAAACAACTCCTGTTTTACTTAAAAGCCATAAAACACCGGCTGTTACTATTATCAATCCTCCCAATACCCTGCCACCTCTGTTGTGGCTCTGGTAAATTACCTTATTGCCTTCCTGCTCTGTCATATTATTTATATTTAATGATGCAAAAGTACTGTCAACCCTATATCGGGTCAAGTCATATTAGTTACAAAGCAGCACTTTGCAGGTGAACGAACGCTTTTTGGCGGTAAGGATTTAATTAAGAAAGGTCATTCTTTCAATACCATATCTATACACATTACAGATGCAATAATCAGGGTACGGAAATCATTGTCAGGCGGAAGGCTTTCACCGATAGAAATCATATAATTATCTGCAGTTGTGAAAAGCTCCTTTCCAATACCAGCCCATTTTTTAGAAACAGAAGCAAATATCAGATCATCCTTTATAAATTTAAAATCCCATCCTGTCCATTTTCCTTTTAGCGAGCAGACATAATTTTCATCTTCGTCAAAAATATCGAATTTACCACCAAGACTTAAAAGTTTTTGCTTGAAAGTACCTATCAGCTTATCATCTTCGTCGAGCACCTGTACTTTTGATAGCCATAAAGAAACACCTCTTTTAATTGTACAAACCTTTTTACCTTCCATGTTTGAGATAATTATCTCGAAAGGTGTATTTCGTTTGTACTTGGTAAATCTTAACATCTTAGTAAAACCACCAAGTTTTGGTTCACGGCATTGCATTATGATTTTGCCATCGGCAGGATCAAAAATGTCAAAATTATTTGCAGCCTTAAAAATTCCTGTATGCTCCTTTACCAGGAACAAGTTTTTATTTAAAATTGGATCCATTTCTTTATTCTATAATTAGTTTTTGAGTATCCTGTACCTGATTTTCTTTCAGTAGAGTTACAGTATAAATACCTTTGGCCATATTCATAACAGACACCTCAATGGTTCTGCCTTCAGAAACAGCTACTTCTTTCACCAGCTGTCCCAGCACATCAAATATTAATAAACGTGCATTCCCTGAAAAATAAGGAAGTACCTGAAAATTGTCTTTTGCCGGATTTGGTCTGATTACAAATATCTGCAGAGCATCTTGTTTAATAATTCCTGTAAATGACCTTAAATTGATCACTGTGTCATCTGTATTACATATTCCATAAGCAATCAATCGAACAGTTTTTCCGCTTGCGCTAATATAATTGTGAATAGGATTTGTTGAAACTAAAGTATCGCCGTCACCAAATATCCAGGCTGTTGAATCAATGCTTCCAGTTGAATTACTTTTAAACCCGATAATATTGTTTCCCATATTATTATATGTAAAGGAAGCCTTAACTCTCGATCCGTTAATAACTACTACTGAATCTGCAATAGTTTTTGTTTTGGTACCTGATGGAGTTGTTATTGTAAGTGAAATGGTTTTAGAACCACCTGTAGAATAGGTTACTTTGTGCGGACCAACTGTTGAAGCTGTAGCCGGAGATGCACCCGAACCAAAATTCCAGCTATAAGCTGTTATCGGACCTTTTGAAGAGTCTGTAAAAGTTACCTGATCGCCAATACATGGTTTAGAATTCTGTATTCCGAAGTTAGCAGAAGGCGGTGTAAGTGCACAGTTACCATTTGTAAGTTTAACCATTCCATTTTTACCACAAACCGGTGTAGTACTTTTTGCAATTACATAATTTCCGCCTGCAATATCACCGGCACTCAGATTTCTTTTGGTTTGACCATTAGCGACAGCATAATGCATTACTTCAGCAAAATTTATTACATGACCAAGTTGATGACCATGTCCAACTTCATGGGTTGCAACTGTTTCAAAATCATATTTTGTACCAGGAGCATTTGATAGCTTATAATGCCAGGTTGTGGTATTAGTTGGTTTAAGTCTGAAACGAATATCCAGCTCACTCACATAATATTTGAGAACACCACCAGGAAAACATCCACTCCAATAGGTAAAACATTGTGCCAGTACTCCATTGGGCATTAAACCTGCAGAATCCCAAAGTACAAGATTTACACCATCTTGTGTCACTAAATTTTTAGATGTACGACCAGCAGTGTCCCAATTAATATAGGTTCCACAACGCCAACGCTCAATCGAACGGACAAAAGCATTTCTTGCTTCAGTAGAATCATTAAATTTTTTGTTAAATGTCCAGGTAATGCCTTGTCCGTTAAGACCAACTTCCTGTGATTCATAAGCAACACTGTCACTAATTACAATGTTAATATGAGAATAGGTAACTTTCAGCGTATCAGGAGAAATAGCAGTGCCATTCACAGCATTAATGACCCTTGGCTTTCCTGTACCTGCTTTTGATCTGACAATAACCACTATCTGTGTGTCATTCCATGAAATATAATCTCTTTTTAGTGCTTTAACATAAGTTGCACCGCCATCATCTCCATTACTGAATTCTACTTTACTTGTGTCTCTGGTTGCGCCGAAACCTGTACCTTTTATAGTTAAACTCATATTATTTCCGGCAGACAGTGTTTTCGGGGAAATAGAACTTATGGATATTACTGCCCTCTTACCGGAACCTCCGATAACACCTAACTTTCCGGTAACAACAGGCTGAACACCTGTTAATGTTTTAATTGCCAGACCTGCATCAGCGATACTTTTATATTTAATAAACACATTAGCAGCTACACCTGAAGTCATATCAAACTTAATAAAACCTTGTGGGCCACCGAAAGAAACCCATTCATTTTCTTGTCCCTTAGTAATAAGAAATATTCCTTTTTCACCGTTTTCAGATTCAAAAGCAGGTTCAGCTGTAATTCTGTCATATCCTACATCTCCACCTTCAGTAGTAATACTGACAGTATTTGCTGAGATAAGATTATTGCCTTTATATATTTTAGATACAGAAATTATAGTTTTAGTAAATATCATGGTATGGCTGATATTCCAGTAACAACTTTTACCTGAAACAGTTCCTTCAACAATAATTTCGCTTGAACTAACCATCTCATTTAATGTTTGAGGAACCATCGCGCACTGAGACATTGCAGAAAAAGAGGCAAAAGCAGATAAAAGAGTGACAGTAAAGAATTTCTTCATGAATTTATATAATGATTGTTTGGATATAAAAAGCGAAAATAGGGGTTAGCAACTTATTTTCAAAATATTGACTGTTTCTTCTGTAATTTTATAATCTTCACTAATTCTGATTCCTGCCAGCCAGATAATAGAGTTTTCAGATAAAATAACCTTTGAAACAATTTTTTTTGAAGAAGAAATTTTGTTATCAGTAAGAATATCGCTTATTAACTTAGATCCTGACATTCCTAAAGGTTTCATCTTATCACCATGCTTCCAGTTTCTTATTATTAATGGAAATTTTATCTTGTCAAAATCCAAATACGCGACCTGAAATTTATGTTCAGTTTGTTCAAATTTTTCTCTGTTGATAAATTCAAAGGTGAAATCGTTTTTAACTAATCCATTATGCGAAACAGTTTCAATAACTAATTCCTCATCATCATTTTCTGTATTTTCAATTAAAATCAGGTGTTCCCTGTCTTTTATAATTGTGTGTGTTGCTGAAATGATTTTTTTACCAGACTCTCCATCCATAATAGTAACCACATCTGAAACAGACGCATAATTAAATCCATATTCTTTAAGAAAAAAATATAAAAGCTGTTGAATGTTGGTTACATCTTCCAGTTCTTTCTTTAAGTATTCAATAGAAATATGAAGGTTATGATCTTTAATAAAACTGGCTTTTCCCCAGAATTTTTTAAGAATGACCCTTGTTAAATTTTCATAATTTTCAATCTTTAAGGCATTATCAGAAAACACCTGCTCTACCTCAGATTCCAGTTTTTTAAATTCGGGAATAATATGATGTCTGATTGCATTTCTGAGATATTTATCTGAACCGTTGCTGCTGTCTTCCCTGAAAAGTATGTTGTTTTGCGAAGCATATTCAGAAAGTTCATTGCGCGAGGCAAACAAAAGCGGTCTGATTATATAACCATTCCGGGATTTTATTCCATGTAACCCTTCAATTCCAGTGCCTGGTAATTGATTAATCAGCATGGTTTCCATATTGTCGGAAAGGTGGTGTGCCGTGGCAATACAGGCAAAAGCATTTTCTTTTCTTACCTGTTCAAACCAATCGTATCGTAAATTGCGTGCTGCTACCTGAATTGATACTTTATTAATAATTGCAAATTCTTTCGTATCAAACTTTACATTAAAAAACGGCACTCCATATTCTAATGCCATTTCTTTTACAAAACTTTCATCATCTTCACTTTCACCACCCCTTAATGCAAAATTACAATGGGCTATTCCGAAAGAAATACCCGCATCTTTACAAAGTCGCACAAGACATGCCGAATCAAGTCCACCACTTACTGCAATTAGCCAGGGATTTACCGAAGCAACCAGATTTTTTGCATTAATATTATCAATAAAACGTTTTAGCATGGTATTTGTAACAAAGGTAACCCAACAAAAGTTAAATTTGCACCCGACAACTAAAATGGCATTCCCAAAAACACTTCTACTGCTTGCAGGCTTTATTTTTTCAGGAATAACCGGAATGGCTCAAAGTACCATTGAAATTATCCATGCTGACTCATTTCCATATAGTAAAAATTCAAATTCTTACCAGCTTATTGGCAACGTACAACTTAAGCACGACGGCGTATTTATAAACTGCGACAGGGCTATAAGATACAACGAAACCAATCAGGTAGAAGCTTTCGGACATATTTATATCTTTCAACCTGATACTTTCGATTTGATGGGAGATGAACTTAAATATGATGGAAATACCAAAATTGCGCGCATCAGTAAACATGTTTTTCTAAGTGATAAACAAATGAACCTCACCACGGAATCACTTGATTATAACACTCAAACCCAAACCGGATATTACACCAATAATGCGCTTATTTTAAACGGTCCAAACACGCTTACAAGCAAAAAAGGCACCTATAACAGACGAGGTAATATTTTTTATTTCAAAGAAAAAGTAGTGCTTACCAGTCCGGAATATACCATGGAAAGCGACACTTTTCAATACAATGCATTTACAAAAACAGCCTATTTTTTCGGTCCAACAGTAATAAAAAGCGCTGAAAACACCATTGTTTGTAACTCAGGATGGTACAATACCATTACAGAAAAATCGCAGTTTTCTCATTATGCCACTATTTACAGCAAAGAAAACAAAATTTCTGCCGACAGTATTTTATACGACAGAAAACAAGGCATTGGTAAAGCGCATGGAAATATTGAGATGGTTGACACTCTCGAAAAAACCACTGTTTACGGGCAATATGGCGTATATAATCGAAAAACCAAACTTACACTTATCACCAAATCACCAATGGTAAAGCGCATTATGGACAATGATTCGATGTATATTTTAGCCGACAGCCTTTATTATTTCGCTGATTCCTTTCAGAGATCTTTGAAAACATTTCACCACTCACGAATACTTCAAAATGACTTTCAGGGAAGTTGCGACTCGCTGCTGTATGTTTTTTCCGATTCGGTAATCAGCATGTACCGAGATCCGATTTTATGGAATGAAAACAACCAGATTACAGGTGATACTGTTAGAATTTACCTCAAAAACAGCAAGATCAGTTTTATGAAAGTTGATGGAAATGCATTTATAGCCTCGCTGGTAGAATCAGAAAGGTATAACCAGATTTCAGGCAAAACAATGGACAACTATTTTACTGACAATAAACTCAGGCGAGTGAAAGTTGTTGGAAATGGTGAAAGTATTTATTACGCAAAAGAAAATGAAAGTGATTCAAGCGCTTATATTGGAATTAATAAAATAGTTTGCAGTGAAATGCTTATCAGTCTTGATTCTGGAAAGGTTGACAACATCAGGTTTTACACTAAACCTGAAGGAACACTTTATCCTCCAAAACAATTTCCTGCAGAAGAATCTAAATTAAAAGGATTTACCTGGCTGATAAAACAAAAGCCAGCATACTCTGAATTTGAACAACGTATGAAAAAAGTTGTTCCTGTAGTAGTGAAAACTGATCCGGCTTTAAAACCTTTGCCTGTAAAGAAAAAAACACAAACAAAGAAAGCTCCAAAAAAATCTGTTAAGTAGGTTTGATTAACAGTTACAGGGATTGTAATGTCTTACAACACCTTTTCTGTCGCGCGTTTCGGTAACTTTATGCTTTTCATTAAATTTCATGTAATAAAGCAACTCCCCATTTTTATATTTTTCCTTCATAACCACTCTCCCGCTTAAATCATAAGTACGCCAGAAACCATGTTTTTTGCCGTTTTTATATTTACCTTTAACAGTAAATGAATCTGAAGCAGTTACATTAAATGAGTAAGATTTGAAATCTCTATTTTTCCCTGCTAATACTTTAGATGGCACAGACAAAAACAAAGCCGCGGCTCCTGCATAAATTACAAGGGCCGCGGCTTTAATCTGGGTCATATTATTTAAATTACTTCCGGAGCAATATCCTCTGCAGTTTCCAGAGCTTCGCTATTTGGAATATCTGCAATTACAGGATCTGCAACAGTACTATTTACAAAAATATCATAGTTTGTCTTCCCCTCAAAAGGTCTTTTTCCAATAAGAGTTTCAAGATCTGACTGGAAAATAATTTCTTTTTCAAGAAGTACTTTAGCCAGAATTTCAAGCTCGGCTCTTTTACTTTGAAGCAATGCTTTAGTTCTGTTATAAGCAACTTCAATCATGCCTCTTACCTCAACATCTATCAATTCTGCAGTTTTTTCACTGTATGGTTTTGAGTATGCAAACTCACCGTTGGGATCATTAAATGAAACATTACCAACCTTATCATTCATACCATAAAGTGTCACCATGGCATAAGCAAGACGGGTAATTCTTTCAAGATCATTTTGAGCACCTGTTGAAACCTTACCAAAAACCAGATCTTCAGCAACTCTTCCGCCTAAGGTCATACACATTTCATCAAGCATTTGCTCACTTCTGTAAATATATTGCTCTTTAGGAAGATACTGTGCGTAGCCTAGTGCTGCTGTACCACGTGGTACAATAGATACTTTCACTAAAGGATCAACAAATTCCAAGAACCAACCCGCAACAGCATGACCAGCTTCGTGGTAAGCCACAATTTTTTTCTCCTCAGGTGAAATAATTTTGTTTCTCTTTTCAAGTCCGCCGATTACACGGTCAATTGCATCCTGAAAATCCTGCATTTCCACTTGTGCTTTATCTTGTCTTGCAGCAATCAGTGCAGCTTCATTACAAACGTTAGCTATTTCAGCACCCGCAAAACCCGGAGTTTGTGCAGAAAGTTTTTTTGGATCAACATCAGCTGAAAGCTTAGTCAATGGTTTTAAATGCACTCTGAAAATATACTCACGGCCAACCAAATCAGGCTTATCAATTGAAATTTGTCTGTCGAAACGTCCCGGTCTCATTAAAGCAGAATCCAGAATATCAGGTCTGTTAGTAGCAGCCAGTATAATAACTCCGCTATCTGTTCCGAAACCATCCATTTCTGTTAAAAGCTGATTGAGAGTGTTTTCGCGCTCGTCATTTGAGCCTGTCATTAAGTTTTTACCTCTGGCTCTTCCAATAGCGTCAATTTCATCAATAAAGATAATACAAGGCGCTTTTTCTTTAGCCTGTCTGAATAAATCTCTTACGCGACTTGCACCAACACCAACAAACATTTCAACAAAATCAGAACCTGATAATGAATAAAATGGCACATTGGCTTCACCTGCAACTGCTTTGGCAAGAAGGGTTTTTCCTGTACCCGGAGGGCCAACAAGAAGTGCGCCTTTAGGAATTTTTCCTCCAAGGTTGGTATATTTTTTAGGGTTTTTAAGGAAATCTACAATCTCCATAACCTCTACTTTAGCTTCATCAAGACCTGCAACATCTTTAAACGTTACATTAACTTTAGTGTTTTTATCGAAAAGCTGTGCACGAGAACGGCCAATATTGAATAACTGACCCGGACCACCTGCACCACCGCCTCCGCCACCGCCCATTCTCCGCATCATAAAGCTCCAGAATGCTATAAATATAGCAATCATGAATACCCAGTAAAATATCTGTCCGGAAATATCACTGTCTGTAGCCTGTTCAACAATAATTGATTCAGCTTCTTTGTGCTCTTTCTTTATAGCATCAAAATTTGGATAGAAATACTCTTTAGTAGTTTCAAAAGTATATATTGGTGATTGTGGATCATTGTCTTTGGTAAATGCACCTTTAGACTTTTTAACGTCTTTAGCATAAAGCTCATTAGACATTGCTTCCTTTGTAAGATATACTTTGGCAACAGTACCATTAACAATAGTGATTTTCTCCACGTCATTGCGGAGTATCATTTCTTTTACCTTATTAAAATCTGTTTTTTCACCTTCATAAGGTTTATAAAACATCAGGAATAAAAATCCTAAAAATAGTATACCATAAATCCAGTAAGGATTGAATTTAGAACCTGTTGGCTTGCGTTCGCCGAAAGGATTATCTCCACCTGCATTTTTCTGAGGCTTTTGTTTTGATTTATTTTCTTCTTCCATGAATAGAGCCGGAGCTGTGATAGTTAGTATTAAATGACAAATCTAATTAATTGTTTATTGATATTTAAACCTGTTCTGATTTTTCTTTAAGTTTGCAAAAAACATTCCATCATGTACGGACCACTGCAAAAACATTTACAAAACGAACTTTTGGCCATTAAAGAGGCCGGTTTATACAAGCGCGAACGCATCATCACATCTCCTCAAGGCGCTGATATCAGGCTAAGTGACGGTAAAGAAGTGATAAATTTTTGTGCCAATAATTACTTGGGATTATCTTCTCACCCCAGAGTCATAGATGCTGCCAAAAAGGCATTGGACACACACGGATATGGCATGTCGTCAGTAAGATTCATTTGTGGCACTCAGGATATTCACAAAGAACTGGAAGCCAAAATAGCCGATTTCTACGAAACAGAAGACACTATTTTATATGCAGCTGCCTTTGATGCTAATGGTGGTGTGTTTGAACCTTTGTTCGGTGCAATGGACTGTATTATTAGCGACGAATTAAACCATGCAAGCATTATTGATGGTGTAAGACTTTGTAAAGCAGAGCGTTACCGCTACAAAAATAATGACATGGCTGATCTTGAAGAACAGCTAAAAGCTGCTGTTGCAAAGGGTCACAAACATAAAATAATTGTAACAGACGGTGTTTTCAGTATGGATGGCTATGTTGCTAAACTTGATCAGATCTGCGACCTTGCTGATAAATACGAAGCGTTAGTGATGACCGATGAGTGTCACAGTGCTGGTTTTATTGGCAAAACCGGACGAGGAGTTCCTGAACTTTGCGGCGTAACTGGCAGAGTTGATATAATTACCGGAACATTAGGTAAAGGACTTGGCGGCGCAATGGGTGGTTATACTACCGGCAGAAAAGAAATTATTGAAATGCTAAGACAGCGCTCAAGACCTTATCTTTTCTCAAATTCGCTGGCACCGGCTATTGTTGGCGCTTCAATTGAAGTTTTTAATATCCTGAAAGGCAGTACAGAGTTGAGAGACAAACTTGAAGACAATGTAAAATATTTCAAAGCAGGGATTAAAGCAGCGGGATTGGAATTTAAAAACGGCGACAGTGCTATTGTGCCAATTATGCTTTACGATGCTAAACTTTCTCAGGAAATGGCCGACAAGCTACTTGACGAAGGCATTTACGTTATTGGATTTTTCTTCCCTGTTGTTGCAAAAGATCAGGCCCGTATCAGGGTTCAGATTTCAGCAGCCCACGAAAAGCATCATCTTGACAAAGCCATTGCAGCATTTACCAAAGTAGGCAAAGAGCTGGGCGTGATTAAGAGTCAGGCGCTTTAAGTAAAGGTTAAATTTTTTTATTGGAAAGATTAAGAAAGCTCTTTGGGCAAGCCGACCGAGCACAATAATATTTTTCTGTAGATTGATGTTGCATTTGGCGCTCCATCGGCCGGGCTATCCGCTAATAGTCATTCCATGCTTAGCCGTGGATGGGCTAACTACTTCTATCCCTCTTGCGGATGTTTCAAATATTTTAATAAAATCCGATTACTTAATGAATATTGCTTCCAATTAACTCATTTCTGCTCAGTATATATTCATATCAAGCTCATCAAAATCTTTTATTTCTGATAGCTTTATAAGCTTCTGAACACTTATTTTTTCCATGTTTCCTTGAAAACTTCATCACCACCCTGCGCATTTTCGTTGGTATTCACTTTTTTCTGCTTCTTTTTTGTTAAAAAATTAATGCTGGTCTGACTTTTAATAACAGCACCGCCAACAGTTTCCTCATAGCCTGTTAATTCAAAATTCGCATTCCGATATCGGAAAGAATATTGCCAGTAACCATATCTGCCATGACTATAATCAATATTTAAAATTCCATTCTGAATACCAATTATTAGATCTGGTGGGTAATAAACTCCTCCATCTTCATTTTCTGATGAGAAGCATTCATAATTTTTCAGTACCTGTTCATACTGGCCATTTTTGTTTATTAAAACAATAATTCCTCTCCTGTTACGATCTGTTTTAATACCAAATTGATTAGGTAAAAATCGGGATGAATCTGTACCCTTAATAATAAGAATACAGTCTTCAAGGCTGTCATTATTAACGTCACCATTAAATCTTTCAAAAAGCACGTAACCTTCCGGTATAAAGACAGATGGATTCTGCTTAACTATATTTTGCGCGAGAACTGGAATTGCCAAGGCGGTCAAAAAAAACAGAAACAGTTTTCTTGATAAGTTTTTAATAAATGTATTATTGAAAAATATCATCTTTTTACCACTTAAATGCAACCTTAGTTTATCCTTTACTTTTATAGCAAATATAACAAATCTACTCACCAAACAGACATACTCAAATTATTATCCAATCATTAAAAACAAAATAAAAAAACGATAAAATAAGTTTTGAGCAATGTTTTGCTGTGTTTATAAATCGCAGGTCACAATAGCTTCACCAAATCAGAAATCTCAAAATCAGAAATCAGAAATCTATTCTACCCTCACCAACACACAATCCCGATAAGTTTTCATTTCTTGACATGTGAATTTAGGTTTCAAAATAGATTCTAATTCCTTGAAGGATGTCATTATATAATCACCTTCTTTTATATCTTTTTCATCAACTTTAAAATCTACATTAATTTTCCAGATTTTATTGCTCAATATTTCATAAAATCTGAAATTTGGTGTTTGGTTGTGATCCATAACCTTTATATGTAATTCAGCCAATTCAGTATCACGCAAACTGCGAACAAAGTCAGGATATTGCAATACTGCTTCATCATTTATAGTTTGCGAATTGATTTTCTCAACAACAATACTTACCGGATAAATCATAGTTAAAAACATCATTGAAATTATCAATGGTTTCCAACTTTCTTTACTGTTTAAAAGCAAAGCAGAAATTCCCAGTCCACAGACTATTGCAAATAATGGAGCAAGTGGATAATCATACCACAAGTTCTTATTTCCAATTGAAATTATTATTAAAAAAACCACAATCTGTAACATTATAAATTTTGTTAATGTAGCTGTTTTAGTAAAGCGCAAAGCGGGGAAAACAAGTATTACAAAAAGTAGTGGCCAATAACTAAATTGCCCTTTAAACAGTTGAATAATATAATAGAAAAAACCTGATTGTGATAGGTTTTCATTAGTCATAACATACCTCGGACCGAGCTCTTGCAACCACACGGCCTGACAGTACCCGGGGTTTTGCATTTCCCTTGAAATATAATATCCGGATATAACAACAATATAAATTGACACAGATATCCAAAAATACTTATCAATTAAAACCTTTTTTAAATTTCGTGACAAAGCTGTGAATAGTAATAATCCCAGAATAAACAGCAGCGGTGCAATACTTTTAGTTAAAGTGCCTCCAATAAGGCAAAGCATTGCTATTAAAATATATTTCCGGTTGGCATCATTTAAATACAAATAAAATGAAATTATTAGTCCTGTTGTAAAAAAAACAAGCAATGATTCATGATCTCCTGTTCGCGCGCCATGGAATGTAATATATGCTGTTGAAGTAGCTAGGATTAATCCCGAAAAAATTCCTGCAAAAATATTATTTGTTTTTTTTCTGACAAACCAGCAAATCAACAAGCAAGTGGCAATCAAAGCAAGAGCTGAAGGGATTCTCAGACTTAATTCACTTACCCCAAAAATCTTGAAACTTAAAACCTGAAGCCAGGTAAGCAATGGCGGCTTGGTTTCATACATGTCGGGCATTTTCATAAAATACCTTACCACATAATTGTGGTTGTAGTACATTTCAAGTGCATTGGTAGCATTTCTCGATTCATCCCATTTTCGAAGAGAAAAATCGCCAAGGCGGTAAAATGCCAGGAAACTCAAAACTATGAGAAACACAAAATAAACTAATGTATGAAACTGTGGTTTTTTCAATTAAGCTCCAAATATAAGAAGCTAAATTCCTTTTTTGAATATTTTGATGTCGAAAGCATATTTATGCCTTTCATCAACCTGATGGTGGATATGGTAAGTTTCTTTCCAGTTATTATAATTAATCTCAGGAAAAAAAGTATCAGCTTCCTCAATAAAAACATCAACAAAAGTGATCACAAGTAAGTTGACATCATCCAAAAAAAGTTTGTAAATCTGACCGCCACCAATCACTGCCACCTCGGGAGAATCCTTAACCATTTGCAATGCAACTTCCTTACTTTCTGCCCACTCAAATCCCTCTGAAACTTTATCTTTTGTTCTGGAAATAACAATATTCCGGCGTTTAGGAAGTGGTTTGCCTAAGCTTTCCATAGTTTTGCGACCCATAATAACAGGTTTTCTTACAGTTTGCTCTTTAAACCATTTGAAATCATCTGGAAGGTGCCAAAGTAATTTATTGTCTTTGCCCAGCGCATTATTGCGTGAAACAGCTGCAACAAAAGAGATTATCATAAAATTTAATTGGTTGTTTTATTGATGCCCAGCTTCAATGAAATTACATTAGTGTAAAGCGCTGCTGAAACATTTCCAATGTCTGTAAAAGCGTAATCAAGTGTGAATTTTCCGATATTAAATCCTACTCCAATTGAAGGTACAAGAGTCAGGCTTTTTTTGCCGTTCTTTAAAATTTCACTTTGAATATTGTTGATTCCTGTTCTGAAATACAATACAGTATTATCGCCTTTTATTTTATAACCAAACTCGCCGCCGACATGAGGATCAAGGCTTATAAAATTAGTTCTTACAAGTACGTTTCTTTTGCCGTCAGTTGTAATATCCATATTACCCTCAACAGTTATAAGATATTTTTCTTTATTGAAAGTTTTTGCTGCTGCTGCAATAAATCTTGGCAATGTAATTTCCAAAGTATTAACAGGAATTTTATTGCCTGTTTGCGTATAAATATCTTTTGTAGATTGCGACAAAGTGTAGTTCCAGTTGTTAAAAGTTGAGGTGATATCCCTGCCTGTCAAACCGTAGCTCCAGCCATTTTTCTCATTAATCATTTGAAGTCCGACATCAAATCCAAATCCCCATGCACTTCCAAACTGACCTACTTTACGATGAATAACTTTAGCATTGGTACCCCAGCTTAATTTATTATTTCTGCTTCTTTTAAGTCTGATATTTTGAGCATAAGATCCAATAAAAGCATAATCTACTGCGGAAAAAGTCGTCACTCTTGAATAATCTACCTCGCCATTTCTTATTAAATCTGTTGTATTCAGAATACCATCAACACCAAACCTGATCACACTGAGTCCTATTGCGCTGTTTTCGTTTGGTTTAGTTGCAAATGAACCATAATCATAATTTGCAATGCCAGCAAAATAGCTGGCATGCATTAATGATACCTGAAGATTTTCTTTAACACCTACTAATCCTGCCGGGTTCCAGTAACCGGAAGTGACATCACGCGTAGTTGCAACAACACAATTACCCATGCCCAGAGCTCTTGCACCGACACCGATCTGCAAAAATTCATTGCTGTACTTAGTAGCATTTTGCGCCGATGCTCTGCTTCCTAAAAACAGTAATATTATCAGCGTAACTTGGAATAGCTTCATCTTAATTTGCAAATATCTGCTTTTTTTATGATTAATTAATATATGAGCATTTCCTGTTGTAATAATGGAAAGTTAAGCTCAAGATAATTTTCTATTGTCTCAATGCAACTTTCTAGCAATTGCTTTTGTTCATTTATCCATTCCTGATTCATTCCAACTCTCATATATATCCGGTTTAACGCAAATACGAGTTTTTCATTGTGCAGATAATGGGGTAAATAAGCGGCATCTTTAAATTTTTGAAATTTTCCCAGGAATGACGCGGTTTCCACAACTCCTGCACTTTGTAAAAATTGTGTCAGATCTTCAATATTGATATTATTGAGATCATTATAAAAATCATTTGCGAGATTATTTTCCTTTAACATTAACACTTTATCAAGTATCAGTTCATTTGCAATATGTGCCAGAAACCAGCTTCTTGGAATGATTTGATAAACACCCTTTTCTTTAAACATCGACAAAGTAAAAGCTTCCGCATCTTTGAAGAAAGCTGAGGAATGAAAAATTTTGTCCGTTACAATATGTTTCTTTGATCCTTTCAAAAATAAATTGTTGGATTCAGGTAAATTTAAATCTTCATTTAGATTTAAACGAATTCCAGTAAAATTTTTTACCAGATCAGGCAAAACCAATCCCAGATTATAAGCTGGAATGCCTTTGATACGATCAAAATAGAAATGTCCTAAATAATTCAATGTCCTGCAAAGGTAAAAAAATGAACCAATATTAGCAGCCAGACAACTAAATCCTGATTTTTGGTGTCTGTAGATTATATTTGCCGTCGCCAGTGAAGCAAAAAATAAATTTTTATGTAATTTTTTTAGCAACCTTTTTATTGATTGGTTCACAACTTTTTGGAACTCATATTGTTGGCGGAGAAATTACCTATTCAAGGCTGTCAGGCAACGATTATAAAGTTCAATTATCTTTATATGTTGATTGTATAAATGGTCAGCCTGGTGCAATTGCTCAGGATGGATATGCAAATATTTCTGTATTTGATGGTAATACCAATGTACTCCTATCTAGTTTGTGCCAGTCTGTGTTAAGACAATCTCCACAACGCATAACCAAGTTAAATTATAAATGCATTAAAAATGCACCAAACGCCTGTATTGATTTTTACAGTTATGAATCTATTTTTAATCTTCCTCCTAATGCGAACGGATACATTATTGCATTTCAAAGATGTTGCAGAAACAATACTATAAATAACATTGTAGATCCTCAATCTACCGGTGTTACATTTTGGACACGTATCGAAGGAAATTCGATTCTCGAAGACGACAACAGTCCGGTTTTTAATAATTTACCGCCAAATTTTCTCTGTACAAATGCACCATTAACTTTTGATCATTCTGCAACAGATAAAGATGGAGACAGTTTAGTTTATGAACTCTTCACACCTTTTCTTGGCGCCGATGCATCAGATCCGCGCCCCGATTTTAACAATGTTTCAAATCCACCATTTTCAAATATCCTCTGGCAAAGTAGTTATAATTTAAGCAGAGTTATGGATGGCTCACCTCTTTTGACGATTAACAGGAAAACAGGTTTGCTTACAGTAACACCAACTAAAACAGGACAGTTTGTAGTTGGCATCAGGGTCATTTCATTTCGAAATGGTATCAGAATTGGTGAAACAAAACGCGATTACCAGTTTAATGTAGCAGTTTGTGAATTTGATATTGTTTCATCTTATAGCGCACCTGCTTTTAATTGTAGCAAAACGGTAGTTTTCACAAATAGCAGCACTACCGGCGGAATTTATCATTGGGATCTTGGTGATCCTTCAACAAATTCGGATACTTCTTCAAAATATCAGGTTTCATGGTATTATAAAAAAGCAGGACATTACACAGTTTCACTTATTACAACTAAAAACGGTTGTTCAGATACTTTCAAAAAAGAAATTGATGTAAGTGACAGTCTCTCTCCTGTTTTTGGAAATGACACTGCTATTTGTGGCAAGTTTAAAAAAACATTAGGAATAAGTTGTGTCGGATGCGAATATAAATGGAATACTGGCGACAGTTCAGCTCAAATAGACATTGATAAGGGTGGCATTTACTCGGTAATTGTTAAAAGAGGTTATTGTCAGTTTCAAGATACTATTGAAATAAAAGCAAATGAAATTGATGAATTTAAATCAGTCAATATTTTTACTCCCGGACATGATGGTATTAATGATTACTTTCCAAGCCCGGGTAAACTTGACTATGTTAAAATGAAAGTTTATGACAGGTGGGGAATACTTATCTATAAAAGTGATTATGGAGAAACCGGATGGGATGGAAAAATTAAAGGTAAGGATCCCATTGACGGCGTTTATTATTATCTGATAGAATTTAAAGATTGTAAAAATCCAAACGAAAGACTAACCAACGGTGTTGTGCATGTTGTATCTGAAAAATAAAGCGCTAAAGTTTAGGTAACCGAAATCGGTTATATTTGCAAGCTTTATGACTACTCCAAATTATAATTTTATTGAAGAGCTGCGGTGGCGCGGGATGCTTCATGATATGATACCCGGAACAGAAGAGCTGTTAAATAAGCAAATTGTTAGTGGTTACATTGGTTTCGACCCAACAGCAGATTCACTTGGTGTTGGTAATCTGGTGCAGGTAATGATGCTTTTGCATTTCCAGAAAGCGGGTCATAAACCATTTGCCTTAGTAGGAGGCGCAACTGGTATGGTTGGTGATCCAAGTGGCAAAAGTGCTGAAAGAAATCTGCTTGATGAGGACAGCCTTAATCATAATTTAAACAGCCAGAAAGCTCAACTTGAAAAATTCCTGGATTTTAATTGCGGTGAAAACAGCGCTGAAATCGTAAACAATTACGATTGGTTCAAAAGCTTTAGCTTTCTTGAATTTATACGTGATGTTGGAAAACATATTTCTGTAAATTATATGCTTGCTAAAGATTCTGTGAAAAACCGTTTAGAAAATGGTATGTCATTTACAGAATTCAGTTATCAGTTGGTGCAGGGCTACGATTTTTATCATTTATTTCACAACAAAGGTTGCATGCTTCAAATGGGCGGCAGCGACCAATGGGGAAATATTGTTACGGGAACAGAACTGATTCGAAGAAAATCTCAGTCTGAAGCATTTGCTCTTACAACACCTTTGATAAAAAAAGCCGATGGTACTAAATTTGGTAAAACAGAAAGTGGCAACGTGTGGCTGGATCCAAAAAGAACTTCTCCTTATAAATTTTATCAGTTTTGGCTAAATGCAAGTGATGCTGACTCAAAGAATTATA
>JACMRS010000299.1 GCA_014376345.1 Bacteroidia bacterium
AACCGTTTCAATCAGTACAAAAAAGTTAAATGAAAAAGTCGAAATAAAAGTTACAGACAACGGCAGCGGCATTCCACAAAAAATAGTAGATAAAATATTTCAGCCATTCTTCACAACCAAACCAACAGGGCAAGGAACTGGGCTTGGATTATCATTGGCGTATGATATTGTAAAAGCACATGGAGGGGAGTTGAAGGTAGAGACAAAAGAAAGAGAAGGAACTGAGTTTATTATTCAATTAGCAACTGTCTGAATCACGGACTAAAAGATTAAAAGATTACATAGATGAAACACAGTAACAAGATAAAACGAAATCAAAAATCCGAGCAATCCGTCCATCCGTGCAAATCCGTGATTCAGCCAAACTATAATATTATCAAAGCACATGGTGGTGAAATAAAGGTAGAAACGAAGGAAGGTGAAGGAACTGAGTTTATTATTCAATTACCAAATTAAAAAAACGAAATGATAAAAGTTTTTACCATAACAATTCTGCCCTTATTTTTTTGTGGCACTATCCTTTCACAAGTGGGCGGTTCAGACCAGCTAAGGGATAGTTTGAAACATGAACTGATAATTGCCAAAGATGATACAAGCCGTGTGCTGATTATGGCAGAGTTGGCTAAGGCTTATACCGGTTTCATTTCTGACACCACTAACTTGTACGGAAATAAGGCGCTGGAGTTAGCACAGCGAATACACTTTTTCAGGGGAGAAGCAAGCGCATTAAATGCTTTGGGGATTGGGATTCAAGTGGAAGGAGATTATCCGAAATCACTTGAATACCTATACCGGGGTCTCCAAATTACTGAAGAAAGGAATTATGTTTTCGAAGCAGCAGCTTGTTATACATTTATCGCAAATGGGTACTGGTTTTTAGGGGATTATTCAAAAGCAGTAGAATTTGCTAAAAAGTCTCAGAACTTATTTAAGACTATAATCAATAAACACGGAGTCCATGAATGGATGCAGTTTAACATCTTAACCACTGGTCAGGCTTATCTTGAATACAATTTGGATTCGTCTTATTCTTACCTGTTACAATATTATGATGCCACATTAAATAATAAGTTCTGGCATCCTGTTGCTTTAGCTAACTTAGGCGACTGTTTGTTTAGGCGGGGTGACCATAAAACCTCATTAAATTATGTGAGGGAAAGTATTGCCAGAGCAACCGTAAACGGGGATTACCTTACGGAAGCTGACGCCTGTGGTATCATATCAGGTTTTTTTAGAACAACACAAGAACCCGATTCTGCCATTGATTACGCAAATAGAGGTCTTAGGGCAGCTAATTCAATTGCCTATGGATTGGGAATATACAGGAATAGTAAATTGCTGGCAGAGGAATACGAACAATTGAATGTGAAGAAAGCACTTCATTACCGGAAAATATACGACAGTGTAAACGAAAGTATGTATGGTCCAAAAAAAGTACAGGATCTTCAAAAAACAGTAGCTGAAGAACAACACCGGCAACAGCAGATACAGAAGGAGCAATTTGAAAAGGAAAGCCGTCTGAAGCAATATGGATTTATCGCTGGTTTAGCCATCATGCTTTTGATAGCATTTTTTCTTTACAGGAATAATCTGCAAAAAAAGAAAGCAAATATTTTACTGCAATCTCAGAAAGAAAAAGTGGAAAGCACATTAATGGAATTAAAATCCACCCAATCCCAATTAATCCAATCAGAAAAAATGGCATCGCTTGGCGAACTCACTGCAGGCATTGCACATGAGATTCAAAACCCCTTAAACTTCGTGAATAATTTTTCGGAAGTAAGCAATGAATTGATAGGTGAATTGCAGGATGAAAGGCATAAGGAACAAGGAACAAGGGATGAGAAATTGGAAGATGAAATATTGAATGACATCAAACAAAATTTAGAAAAAATAAATCACCATGGCAAACGTGCCGATGCCATAGTAAAAGGAATGCTGCAACACAGCCGCAGCAGCTCAGGTATAAAAGAACCTACGGATATTAATAAATTGGCGGATGAATATTTACGCCTGGCGTTTCATGGACTGCGGGCAAAAGATAAATCTTTCAACGCAACGATGAAAACGGATTTTGATAAAACGATAGGAAACATAAATATCATTCCGCAGGATATTGGCAGGGTGTTACTGAACT
>JACMRS010000300.1 GCA_014376345.1 Bacteroidia bacterium
AATATATTCAGAACACCCGCAACCAGCATCAGCTTGTAAATAGCATTCACAATAGCATATTGTCTGGAACTTACAGATTTTCTAAAAAAAACAAGATTGAAAGCGACAAATATAACTGCGCCAAGTACATATAATGTCCACGGTTTAATATGATACAATACCATAAAAGAGATTCCAATAAAAACACTGAAACACATCAGTAAATAAACAAATGCTTTTGTTTTTTCTTCACCTAAATAAAGTAACAGGGTAGTGTTTCCAACGGCAGTATCGCCTTTTCTGTTCTCAAAATCTTTAATGATCTCACGGGTAAATACCAGCGACAAGAAAAAAACGCCATAAGCAAAAACAAAATTATACCATTGTCCGTAATGTAAGCCAATACTAAAAAAAGAAGCAACTGAAAGAATGCTGGCACTGAATTCTTTTACAAAAGGAATGCTCTTTAACTTGTGAGAATAGATCCATAATAAACTTACAAATCCCAGAAAAAATAGTAGAATTCTGAAAGAAGCAAAAGCAGCAAGTGTCAGCGAAATTAAATTAAAGCTGATATACAGATTAAGAATAGTTTTTTTACTGATAAGCCGGTTGAAAAGGGTAGTTTTCGGTCTGTTGATCATGTCTTTTTCATAATCATAAAAATTGTTGATGATGAAACCTGCCGCAATCGTAAATACTGTGGAAATAACAATTAAATGTAACTTTACATTTAAAACCAGACTCTCAAAAGGATGCTGCGTGTGCCTTGCAAGAAAATATGCTCCAAGATATTGAGCAGCTACCGTTAAAAGAATATTGTACCACCTGACAGTTGATAAAAGTGCGAGAACTTTTATTGCTGTGTTGCGGTTAGTTCCCATTAAAAAGTCAGTTTTTAAAAGCGGTGAATCACTTCAAGATGGTGACCTTTTAGTTTTTTGCGCGCCTCTTCAATATCCTGGGTAAAACCAAGAATAAAGCCACCGCCGCCGCTTCCGCAAAGTTTCAGATAATAAGCATTGCTTTCAATGCCTTCCTGCCATAAACCTCTGTATTTATCAGGAATCATTGGACTGAAATTGTCAAACACCAGTCTTGAAAGGTTTTTAAGTGAAGAGAATAATGACTTCTTTTCTTTATTCAGAAATGCGCTGATACAGGCATCATTGTATGATTTAAACTGGGTGCGTACAAGATTTCTGAAACCTTCATTCTTGCATTTTTCAAGAAAGATCGTCACCATATTCTGGGTCTGACCCTGCTGACCGCTGTTTAATAAGAATATGGCACCTTTGCCTTCATCATTTTCAGATGGTAATCCGACAGTTCCAAGATCAGTTTTAGACTTAATCAGGATTGGCAGATTTAAATAACATATTAATGTATCGAGTCCTGAGCTTTTGCCATGGAAAAAGCTTTCCATCTGACTTAATATTGCTTTAAGCGAAACAATACGATCTTTCTGTTCTTCATCTTCAACATTTATTTTCTGAACAGCATATTTGTCATAAACCGAAGCCACTAAAGCACCTGAACTGCCGATGCCAAATCCCTGAGGGATGCTGCTGTCGAAATAAAGACCGCCTTTGATGTCTTTTCCAAGCCTTTCAATATCAAGTTCAAAAAGACTTTCACCTTTTTCCTGAAGGTTTTTCAGATAGTTGTAAAACGATTCAAGGTTTTTATTTGATGTTAATGCAAAATCATTCTTACCGGCATCGGATTTAAGAGTGCCTTTAAACTGATTATAAGGAATAGAAAGACCCATAGAGTCTTCAATAATTCCGTATTCACCAAACAATAGGATCTTAGCGTAAAATAATGGATTTTTCAGCATTGGTTGTTTCAATATACGTTTTAAGAAGTAGCCGGGTTTTAAAGTACTAAATCCGGTAACTTAATACGGTTACAAAAATACGTACCTTCTTCGCAATAAACAACAAGGTCTTTCTGCACAAATTCCATAACCTGTATAGCATACTGATCCGGAAAAAGGACATGTACGTTGGCGCCTGCATCCAGAGTAAAACAAACCGGTATTTTGTTTGCTGATCTGAACTCTCTGATTTTCTCAATTATGGCCAGAGTATTGGGTTTCATTAGTATAAACGATGGGGTAGAGGCCATCATTAATGCGTGCAGCATCAATGCTTCACTTTCAACAATTTCTATAAAGCCATCAATGTCGCCATCTTCCAGAATTGTTTTTATTCTGTGCATATTTACATTGGCTGTTTCGTAGCGTTGCTTAGCAAAAGGATGCTTTTCCAACAAAGAATGCCCGGCAGAACTTGAAACTTTCTTCTGACCTTTTTCAACAATCAGGATGACATCATGGTATCCCATAAAAACCTGATTGGCGGTATTAAATGGAATGGCATAAAAGTCAGAACTACCGTCATAATCCTGGTGTTCTCCCCACATTACAAGTCCGGGATAGATACTTCTGCTGGCGCTTCCACTTCCGATTCTGGCTATTTCAGAAGCTTTTTGGTGAAAGTTTTCGAACGACGTCCCAGTTATTTGTTCATGAAGATCGCAGATACAAAGAGCCAGAGCACTCATGCTGCTTGCAGAAGAGGCGATGCCGCTGCTGTGAGGAAATGTATTGGAAGAACTGATTTCAAGTTTATATTCTGTTAAAAACGGAAATTCAGCATTTATTTTATCAAAATATTTAATAAGCTTTTCTTTGAAGGCAGGGTTGGGGTTTCCTTCAAATTCGAAATGCAGGTCATATTTTTCAGAACTGTTTTTTGAGAAAACTTTAAAGCTTGTATCTGTAACTGCCTTATCAAGAGTAAAACTAATAGAAGGATTTGCAGGAAGCTGAACTCCCGGCTTTTTCCCCCAGTATTTTACGAGGGCAATATTGGAGGGACTTTCAAAGTCGGCGCTGTAGGTATGCTGCATGTAATAATGTTAGCTGCAAAATTCAATAAAATTAACGGTATTGTCAAATTGATGTTTGGAAGGTGAACTCTAAAGTTTCTATCCCCAAGATTTTGTAAGATGAAACTCTTGCGGTTCACAACTAAAAATCGTTAAGAGAACTCTTATGATTCACTCTTTCGCGTATTCCCGAAAAATTAAATATATCTCTCAGCAACATCCTTTTATCGCTAATCTGGCTTTTTCACAATATCAGTTACTATCTTTGCACCCATGTGGTATAATAACATACTCGAAACCGTAGGGAATACGCCTCTGGTAAAACTTAATAAAATTCCTGCAGAACATGGTATCAAAGCCACTGTTCTTGCTAAAATTGAAACTACCAATCCGGGCAATAGTATCAAAGACCGGATGGCTGTTAAAATGATTGAAGATGCTG
>JACMRS010000301.1 GCA_014376345.1 Bacteroidia bacterium
ATAATTCCTAATGAGGAAGATTATCCCCTGTGGCAGGTATTCCACTTTTCTTTTTATAGGTCAGAAAGCTGATTATATACCCTAATTCTTCTGTAGTAACTTGAGTACCATTTAAATTATTCTGGTGTTCTGTATTGGCAAGCCGCATATCATAACCTTGCAACTGTTCAGTTGTAAAATCTGGTATTACCGTCTTTTTTTTAATTTTCAAATTGTGGCATTTTCCGCAACTAAGATCATAAAGTACTTCACCTTTAATGCACTGCTTTAAAAAATCAGTTTTTACATACTCTTCCATAAAAGGTGGAAATTCATATTCAGCCTTTTGGGGAGGCTTTTGAGTATTGCCTTCCATCATAAAAATCAGGAGAATAAAACAAAACAGAAATGCGCTAATCTTTATCTTTTTCATGAACTAATAACTTCCTCCAGTCACTCTTCTATTATATGCTTTAATATCTGATGCAGGCAATTTAGCAGGAGGTATTTCGCGGCCAACCTTTTCGGTGATTGAGTTGATAAACTTAATCAGGTTGGCTTTTTCAGTTTTTGATAAGCGTAAGGGCTCTGAAGACAAGGTTTGATTAGAAACTTTTAAACCTTTCCCTGCACCACCGCCACCATCATAGAAATCAATTACCTGCTCAAGGGTATTAAAAACACCATTATGCATATATGGCTTTGTAAATGCTGCGTTTCTAATTGAACCTGTCCTGAAAGCATTCATTGTTTCCTTTGCCGGATTTACAATGTGCCTTCCCTCATCCGGGCTGAGGTTTGAATGCTGCAAATCTGTAGGCACGCCTAAAACTTCAAATTCAGAACCTACAAACGGAGGCTTAACCCCATTAAACTGAGGGACAAAATGACAAGTTGCACATTGCGCCTTGCTCATGAAAAGGTTAAAACCATTTTTTGCGGATTCATCAAGACCAGCCGTTTTATTCATAGCCTCATCAAAAGGGGAATAATGATTGCTGAACTTGCTGTAGTATAAAGTGATGGCAGAAGAAATATGTTCTATTGTAATTTCTTTTTCCTGCGGAGTGTACTTCAATAGCTTTTTAAAAGTTTTATTGTATTCTGAACAACTTAACACGTTCTTTAAGAGATCTTTATTTGACCCACCCATTTCAATTGCATTTGTAATTACGGCCAAAGCCTGGTCCTGAAGGGAAATATGTTTTCCATCTGCCATCAGCAAATGATTAAAACCAACATTAACTAGTGAAGGTGTATTTCTGGACAGTGCTGACTGATGATCGAAATGTAGCGAGGTGCGAGATAAAGTGTCAGTAAAAAACTGATCAGGTTTGTGACAAGAAGCACAACTGCGCTGATTATTTCCAGATAAGATAGGATCAAAAAAAAGCAGTTTTCCTACTTTATCAATTTCTGAAAGAACTTTTTTATCGTGCACCCTTAAAAAAATACCTTTCGGGTTTTGTCCCTGGTACAGGTTTTTGTCAAAAATGGAAGCTGCTTTCTTATTCAGTGTATAATCAACATAACTCATGCTGGCCACATTATAATCCAGAATAAATTGATGATTTAAATCATAAAGAGGATTTACATAATCCTTAATAAAAGTATAATGGTCAAATTCAGAATAATTACCAGATTGAGAGTTTACAAACTCTAAGCAAGCGGTATAAGTATCGAAGTATTTGGTTGATAAAGGAGTTTCAGGAAAACTGTTGTTAAATTCAAGGTAAATCTGCTTTACATCATTGAGCATACCAGACATTTCAGGAATGACCAAAGAAGTATCCGGACATTCAAACCCGGTGGTATAAATAGAAGCCAGATTCAGCAAAAAAAGCCTGTTGCATAAATAAAAGTGGGAATGAGATTTTAGTTGCGAGGTTATCGAATCTGCACTGTAAGTTGGTAAAGTATTTAAAGAAGATTTAATTAAACAGAGAAGTGTGTCCTTTATGGCTTCGTCCTCTAAGTGTATTTCAGCAAGGGTGAGGCCGGCACCAAATCTTTTATATGGTTTTTCAAATTTCTCAAAAACCTCAGTTTCCCATTCAACAGGAAGTGGTCCGTTAAGTTTCTTATAAGCAACAGGTTCTAGATACCGAAACCAGAAATCAAGTTTTTTTAAATGCCTGCGTGAAAGTACTATTTGATCCTTAATTCGTTTCTTGTCTTCAGAAGATGTCAGCTTATTGCTTTCAATTTCTTTAAAAAGTTTAAACTGCTGTTCCTTTAACTGGTCAATTCTTTTATGATAACCCGATATATAGGGGTTGGGGCTATTGCTGTTTATAAATACAAGTAATACAGCAAAAGAAAGAAAAAGAAGTATGATCGGTTTGCTCAAAGTAATGTACTGGGATTGCAAAATTACTTTTTTAAGATTTCTTTATCATTTAGGAATTGTTTCCTAATTGTTAAGTGGCAAGTCCACTTTTAAAATTGAAATGATATAAAAAAAACAGGGTGCCTAATGACACCCTGTTTTACAAAAAATTAATAAGAAGGATCTTAGTGAATAATCATTGTTTTGATCCTTGTTGTTTTTGTGCTTGAAGAAACTTGCATAAAGTAAATTCCGTCCTTCAAGTCTGAAGTATTAAAGGCCACATTTTGAGTGCCTTTTCCAAAAGACTTATCTACAGATGGAAGTACAAGTTTTCCCTTCATATCATACAAACTAATAACAATACGGTCTTCCTTGTCAAGAACTAATGAAACTGTAGCCTCTTTGTTTGTAGGATTTGGATACAATGTTATTGAATTATTGATTGATACATCTGAAACATCATTTAAACCTGTAATGAAAGATGTATATGTATCAGGATTGAATAATTTCATTAGCTGACCACCTTCAACCAATTCTGTATTGGTTGCATAATGAGCCTGATCTACAGTTAAAAAGTTACCTGCGCCAAGTATATCTTCCATATCAATGATTCCTGATGTTTCTTCATCCACATTGAAAGGTGCTGTTGCAGAGATACCAACATCTCCAAAACGACTTACATCATGTTTTGCAAGAAGGGTCAATGCATCAGTTGCAATTGTGTATTGCCATATTTTGCCGTTGTGTACACTGTTTCCAACATCTTCCTGCA
>JACMRS010000302.1 GCA_014376345.1 Bacteroidia bacterium
AAACGCAGACAATTACTATTAAAGATTCTGGCACATACAGTGTAAAGGTTTTTAATAAATGCGATACTGTAACAAAGACTGCAAGGATTAAATATCTTGACGCCCCGCTTGTGAATTTAGGTGTTACATTTTTTGTGTGTTACGACAACCCGAAAGTTTTGGATGCAGGCAATGCAGGATCAAAATATAAATGGTCGACAGGTGATTCATCACAGACTATTCTTGTCAATAAATCAGGAATTTTTAGCGTAACAGTAACAAACAGCGCAGGTTGCTCAACTACAAGCAGCATCTCACTCAAAGACAGCTGTCCGCCTACCATTTTTCTGCCCAATGTTTTCAGGCCGGATGGCGATGGAATCAATGATTATTTCAAAGCATTTTATACCGGAATGTCAGAATTAAAGATGACTATTTACACACGCTGGGGAGAAAAATTATATGAAACAAATGCTCCGGATATTGGTTGGAATGGCGAATATAGGGGAGAAGTAGTAGAAAATGGTGTCTACATGTTTATGCTTTTCTATGTTGCTTCAAACAGGCAGCGAGGTTTAATAAAAGGTACTTTTCACCTGGAAAGATAATTACAAAATTCAAATGATTATATACAATGTAACCTGCAATGTTTCAGAAAGCATGGCTGCTGAATGGCTCAACTGGATGAAAGAAGAGCATATACCGGAAGTTATGGCGACGGGATTATTTTCTTCATACAGAATACTTAAATTGTTAACGGTTGTAGAAGATAATGAAGGATTGAATTACGCTATTCAGTATTCCTGCGATTCGGTTGAAGCATTTGATAAATATGTTGAGATTTATGGTCCCGGACTTAAGGCCAAAACTTATGAGAAGTACGGAGACAGTGTGCTGGCATTTCGCACACTGCTCGAAGAAGTATAATAGATAAAAGTTATTTTTTCTTAAAGCCCAGACTTACAGAATTTATGCAGTAACGCAGACCTGTTGGAACATCTCTGGCATTGTCAAACACATGTCCGAGATGACCACCGCATCTGGCGCAGACAACTTCTGTTCGCGTCATTCCATGGCTGACATCTTTTATTTCCTTAATGTGTGATTTGTCAACCGACTGATAAAAACTCGGCCATCCGCAGCCAGCATCAAATTTTGCATCTGATTTAAAAAGCTCGTAGCCGCAGGCTTTACAAACGTAAGTACCCGAATCCCACATCTGGTCGTATTCGCCTGTATGTGCTCTCTCAGTGCCTTTCTGGCGAAGCACTCTGTACTCTTCAGCACTTAGTTCTTTTTTCCACTCTTCGTCTGTTTTTACTATTTGCTCATTCATGGTTGTATCGGTAGATTTAATTTCTGATGCTGTTTGTTGATTGGTTTGGCTGTTACATGAAATTAATGCAGAAACCAATGTAACTGAAAGTGCTATTTTAATTAAGTTCATAAACAATAATTTTAAAACTATATACGTTATTGAATAACAATAAGTTTAAAAGTCATGGTATAAAAATTACTCCACTAAATTACTAAAAACATGACTGATAAAAAAATTCAATTCGCAATTGCTGTTTTAATTTTATTTCTATGCAGCAGTTTTACCGGAGGTGAGGCGATAAGCATTTCCGAAGCCATTCACAACAATTTAATTTCTGTAACTGTACAAGGGAAGAAAACTATTGCATCGGGTGAAAGTTCGCACTACGGACAATGTATTACAATGACAATTACCAATCTTACTTCAAATGATATTTCTGTTAAACTTGAGGCTGGAAGGTATTTCGACAGTGAGGATCAATCTGTTCAGGACATGATTGTTACTAAAGAATCAGGGTTAAAACTCGGTCCTAAAAAAGCAGGCACTTTTCAGGTGTATGCCATGTGTGGTCAGAAAACTAATTCAGCACCTTCGCCGGAATCGAAATTTAAAATTGGAAAGCTTTGTTCAGGCGCATTACTTGGATTAGCTAAACTAATAAACAATAGAAATTATCAAAATGCAACTGCACAAAGTGCTGTTTGGGCATTTACAAATAATGCTTCAATAGAAAATATTCAAAGTGCAGACAATGAAATGGAAAGAGTACTTGTTACTTATGTTTGCAAAGGAAAAAAAATAGCTTTGCCGGAAAAATACAGACA
>JACMRS010000303.1 GCA_014376345.1 Bacteroidia bacterium
CTTTCAAATTTTGTTTCCTTTCAAAAAAGGACTGCAAAGGTAACACCTTTTATTCTAAATACAAAAAAAACTTTAACTTTTTTTTTCGTGTCTAAAACACTTCGTCAATTTCAGAACGGGAGTGCAAAAGTAATACTTTATTTTAATACTGCAAACAATTTTTTTAAAATCTGCAGATATCTTCTTAAAGCCTCTGTTTTTACAACTTCTATCCTGATCAGAACGGGGGTGCAAATATAATACTTTTCTTTTCAATAAAACAAATTAAATTTTAACTTAATTCACATTTTTTTATTAAAAAATATTAACTCTGTACTCTTAACTAAACAGTCTCTTTCAGAACGGGAGTGCAAAAGTAACTATATATTTTAATCCTGCAACATTATTCTCAATTATTTTTAGTAATGATTGTTTTAATACTCCTTCAAACCTTCCTAAACCCTACGTAGCACGGGATATTAGCAAATAAAACTTTTTTTAAAATTTATTGAAAAAATCAAGCCAACTAAACGTTTATAGACTTTAAATCCCAATATTAATCTAACTGTACTTTACTTCTGTCAGATATAATCCTTCTGCAGGCATACTCTTTCCTGCCTTACAACGGTCCTTAGATTTAATAATAGCTTCAAAATCACTAATATCTATCTTATTCTCGCCAACTAAAACCATTGTTCCGGTTATAGCCCTCACCATATTGCGCAAAAATCTGTTTGCACTTATCTCGAAAACCATTAACCCATTCTCTAAATACCACTCCGCCTTTGTCAGATCACATATAAATGTACTTACATTAGTACTGGTCTTGCTGAAACACTGAAAATCTTTCTTGCCATACAACAGTTTGGACGCTTCATTCATCCTGTCTATATCAAGTGGCTTATATAAACGTGCAGCATTACCAAAAACAAATGGATCCTTATTAAAGGATATATAATAATGATATGTTCTGCTGATTGCCGCAAACCGGGCATTGAAATTTTCTGCTACTACCTTTAAACTCTTCGCTGCAATGTCAAATGGAAGCACTCTGTTGAGTATCCTTAAAAAATCATTGTCAATTTCTTTATCGGTATCGAAATGCAAAAAGAACTGCTTTGCATGCACTCCTGCATCTGTTCTACCACAACCAACGCAAAACGTGGGATGTCTTAATATAATACCAAGTGCCTTATTAACCTCCGCTTGTACAGTATTAACATTAGGCTGCAACTGCCAACCTCCGTAATTCGTGCCCGAATAGGCTATTTCAAGCAGATAACGCAACCTGTTAAACTCTTTCGTAAATTACTGCTAGTCCCTGCCCTACTCCTATACACATGGTAGCCAGTCCGTATTTTACTTCAGGCCTTTTTACCATTTCATGCAACAGAGTTGTAGATATACGTGCGCCGCTGCCTCCCAAAGGATGTCCAATGGCAATTGAACCGCCGTTTACGTTTATAATAGATGGATCAATTCCTAACTCATCGATACAGGCAAGAGATTGTGATGCAAATGCCTCATTTAACTCTGCAAGATTGATATCAGAAACCTGCAATCCTGCGCGCTCCAAAGCTTTGCGGGTTGCCGGAACAGGTCCTATCCCCATAATTTCGGGATGCACTCCTGCTGCGGCATAGCTCACAACCTTTGCAATGGGCTTTAATCCATACTTCTCTACAAAATTACCGGATGCCATTAATAATACAGATGCTCCGTCATTTATTCCTGATGAATTACCTGCAGTTACTGTTCCTCCTTTTTTAAAGGCGGGCTTTAACTGTCCAAGAACTTCAACTGAACTTAATCTGGGTTGCTCATCAGTATCAAAAACTGTTGTCTCTCCTTTTTTTAATGAAACTGTTACCGGCACAATTTCATCTTTAAACTTTCCTGCTTCCTGTGCTGCTTTCCATTTAGATTGCGATTCACTTGCAAACCTGTCTTGCCTTTCGCGACTAATTGAATATTTTTCTGCTACATTTTCCGCTGTTTCTCCCATTGTATAAGGATAGTAAAGTTCTGAAAGTGCAGGATTTGTAAACCTCCATCCTATTGTTGTATCATGCATTTCGGGAGTTCTTCCAAAAGCTGCAGGCGATTTAGCCATTACAAATGGTGCCCTGGTCATACTTTCTACACCGCCTGCTATAAACAAATCACCATGACCGAGCATAATAGCTTGTGCCGCATTTATAATTGCCTGCAACCCGCTTGCGCAAAGTCTGTTTACAGTAAATCCACTAACTGATACGGGTAAACCTGCCAGTAACGAAGCCATTCTGGCAACGTTTCTATTGTCCTCACCAGCCTGATTGGCTGCTCCAAGTATTACTTCTTCCGTTTGATTGAAATCTACCTGAGAATTTCTTGACATCAGTCCTTTAATAGCCTCAGCGGCCAGATCATCGGGTCTTGAATGTGCGAGAGATCCTCCGTATCGGCCAACAGCAGTACGAACAGCATCAATTATATAGACAGTTTGCATCCGGCAAAGATACAATCTGACATTGATTAAATTCTATAGCTTATTACAGACCATTTGTCTTGAATTGGCATAATTTGCATTTTATCAAATGAAACCGTCTATTTTTGCAGGATGATACAAAGACGACAGTCCATTTTTCTTTTGCTGATAGTTATCAGCTCATTCGTGATGATTTTTTCCGGTAAACCTTTTGCAGTTTTAACCAGTAATTCACTAAATATAGAAGTGGGTTTTAAGGAATCTGTGATTAAAAGTATTGCTGCACCTCAATTTCCTGTAATGCATTCACATCTGCTTTTAACACTTCATATCTCACTTGATGCTTTAATTGCAGGTATGTCAATATTTTTATTCAATAAAAGAAAACTGCAATTAAAGATTACGATAATAAACTTTATCTTAATATTTGCCCTTTACGGCACAATGATTTATACCCTAAATGATGTTTCAGCAAAATTCATAAAAAGCGCAAGTGACACACAATTTACTTCATTATGCGCTTATCCTTTAATTCTGCTTGCATTAAATTTTATTGCTTACAGGGGAATTAAAAAAGATATTGATCTTGTAAGTTCTGCAGACAGACTGCGTTAAGCAGTAGCTGAAAGTCTCATTATAGTTTGTTCTCTGTCGGGACCAACTGATATGATTGATATTGGCATATTAAGTTCTTTTTCAAGAAACCTTAAATAAACCATGAAATTTTCCGGGAGATCAGAAAGATTTCTACAAACAGTAATATCTTCTTCCCAACCTTTAAATTCCTTATAAACAGGTTTAACATCAGTTGTACAAAGGTCGAAAGGAACCTGATCTGTTTCAATTCCACCCGCATTATAACCGGTACAAACTTTTACAGTTTCAAATCCGCTCAGTACATCGCTTTTCATCATAATCAGCTCATTTACGCCGCTCAGCATGATAGCATACCTGAGTGCCACTAAATCAAGCCACCCACAACGCCTTGGTCTTCCGGTGGTAGCACCAAATTCATTGCCTTTTTTACGAAGGTTTTCACCAATTTCATCTTCAAGTTCTGTAGGAAACGGACCGCTACCAACTCTGGTACAGTAAGCTTTAAAGATTCCGCTTACTTTTCCAATAACCTGTGGTGCTATTCCAAGTCCTGTACAAGCTCCGCCACTGCTGGTATTTGAGGATGTAACATAGGGATACGATCCGAAATCTATGTCAAGCATGCTACCCTGAGCGCCTTCTGCAAGTATTTTTTTAGTTGAAAGTTCCTGGTTAACAAAATATTCACTGTCGATAAACGTAAATTTTTTAAGGAAATCACAAGCTTCGAAAAATTCTGCTTCAAGACTGTTAAGATCAAAATCTGAATATTGATAAAAAGAAATCAAACCTATATGTTCTTCTTTAATATGCTCATATTTTTTCTTGAAATCAGGAGTTTGAAGATCTCCGATTCTCAAGCCATTTCTGCCAATTTTATCTCTGTAAGTCGGACCAATACCTCTTAATGTTGATCCTATTTTATCATTACCTTTTGCAAACTCACTTGCAGCATCAAGAAGTCTGTGAGTTGGCAATATGATATGTGCCTTACGTGAAATACGCAGACTTTTTACCACATCTATTCCTGAATCCTGAATACGTTCAATTTCTGCTTTAATACGAACCGGATCTATAACAACGCCATTACCAATTAAATTAAGGCAAGTTGGATGAAATATTCCGGAAGGAATGGTATTAAGTACATGCTTGGTGCCATTAAATTCAAGAGAATGCCCTGCATTTGGTCCACCCTGAAAACGTGCAACAATATCATACTTTGGTGTTAGAAAATCTGCAATCTTGCCTTTTCCCTCGTCGCCCCACTGGAGCCCTAAAACTACATCTACTTTATTCATACTTCTTCAATTACAGGTTTATTACAGGTAACACAATTATTTTCTTCATTTAGAATTGGCTTGGCATATAAGTTCAAACTATGGTGAGCAACTTTAAAGCCTAGCAACTCGCCCATAGTATTGTTAATTTGCTGAATACGTGGATCACAAAACTCACAAACCCTTCCGCATTTTATGCAAATCAGGTGATCATGTTGTCTGAATCCGTAAGCTTGCTCAAACTGAGCGATATTCAATCCGAACTGATGTTTTTTAACCAGTCCGCAATCGAGCAAAAGATCGAGGGTATTGTAAACTGTTGCACGGCTTACGTGATAATTCCGGGTTTTCATTTGTCCGTAAAGCGCATCTACATCAAAATGTACTTTGTTTGAGTATATTTCATCGAGGATTGCATAACGTTCAGGTGTTTTTCGCTGCTTTTTGCGTTCGAGGTATGATGTAAAGATTTGCCTTACCTCTGATTTTACCAATTTTGTTTTATCGTCTTTAACAGACATGATTCTTGAAATAAAGAGCAAAGATAATGTAGAAAAGCAGGTTCTGAAATTTTAATCCATAATTTAATCCCCATAAAATAACAAAAAAAAGGCGCCGGAATAAATCCCGACGCCCTTGGTTGAGTATATTAAAGGTTTTGCTTATTTAATAAGCATTACTTTTTGTGAGTAAGTATACTCTCCTGTTCTGAAAGTTACAAAGTAAACACCGTCTGCCATGTCTGTAAGACTTAATGGAGTACTGTTAAATCCTTCAGCAACTGTGATTGATGAAGAATAAACCACTTTACCGATATTGTCTGTAATAACTACAGTACCATTGCTTTCTTCTTTTGCATTAAGCTCAAGAACGATTGAACCATTGGTTGGATTCGGGTAAAGTTTAGGATTTGAAATTGGTCCTTCAGCTTTTCTTATTGTTGCAATAGAAGAGTATGAACTCTGTCCGTTGAAATCAACTTGTTTTAATCTGTAGAAAATAAGACCCGGACGAACCTCAGTAATATTATCAAGATAAGAATATTTCAGGTTGGCATTTGAATTACCTGCACCTGCAACAAATCCGATTTTTTTGAATTCAGCTTCACCTTCTGCTTTTCTTTCAACTTCAAAACCTTTATTATTAAGTTCTGTAACAGTTTCCCAGTTTAGGATACTTTGATTCTGATCAAGCGCTCTTGCAGTGAATGAAAGCATTTCTATAGGAAGTGCATTTCCTGAAGTCTGGAAAGTGTATTTAGCTTTGCTATTTCCGCAGATAGCCGCATTTTCATCTATCACCATAAAGTATTGAGTTGAAGGCGCGAGTCCTGTCCAGGTAAGAACTGTTGGTGAAGTTACTGTCTGACAAGAACCGAATTGTGGTGACAATGTAGTTGGGCAGCTTGCTCCACCTGTATTGAAAAGACTTACTCTCAAACCATTTACAGAATTTGAAAGACTTGTAAAATCAATATTCAGAGGCTGATACCAGGTTGATGCGTTTGTTACAAATGTATACCATGTAGAATTACATGCATTCTTACCACAACTCATAGGTTCTCCAACCTGAGCAGTAGTTGCACAAAGGCTGTCTGTAACAGGACCTGATGTTTTAAGAATTATTCTTGCGCTTGAGCAATTATCTGTTGTAGTTGGTTTCAAGTAAGTTACCGTAATAGAATCTTTATTAATACATTTCTCATTTTGAGTTATATACCTATAAGTATATACATTCGTTGGAGTATTAACAAGACCTGAAACCGCTGTAGTTGAAGCATTTGGAGTTGCAATGGTAGAAGCTGACGGTCCTGATTTCTGAGCCCAGAGAACTTTACCTACAGTATTAGTGCTACCTATAAGTGTTGTAAATGGCTGACAAAGAATCTGATTAGAACCTGCACTTGCAAAATCCGGTTGTCTTATCATTCTGATTTTAACATCATCAGAACTAACAGGACAATTGCCATTTTTAGTTACCCATCTTAGCACATAATTACCGGTATCTAATCCAAGTGGTGCAGTATTAAATTTAGTTGAATCAACAAATGTTACTGTTGAAATTCCTGAAATATATCTCCAACTTCCTGCTCCTATAGATGGATTGTTACCATATAATATTAAAGGTGTGAACAAACAGATATTAGTGTCTTTTCCGGCATTTGCAGTAGTAGGTAAAGCATACATAGTATAAACAGTTGTATCTGTAGATTTACAAATTCCGTTTACAATTGTCCATGCAAGTTTATAGGCGCCTGCGGTTGTAAGTGTCAGGTTTGAATTTGGTGATGAAGGACCGGCAATAGTTGCTGCCGGGCCTGAAGCTTTTGTCCATGTTCCGGTACCGATTGAAGGTGAATTACCATTTAATTTAGTAGCAGTTCTGTTACAAATTATAGAATCTATACCTGCATTTGCAATAGTTGGATTCAGATTTGGAATATTTATGATCATTGTATCAGTTTTAACTGGACAAATACCACTGCTGATAGTCCATGCATAAGAATAAGTTGCTTGAGTAAGTCCAGTGATCATTGAAAATGAATCATTTGGAGATGCAATTGTAGAAGCAGGTCCGCTTAACTGTGTCCAGGTTCCGATACCACTGACAGCTTTATTGCCTTTCATTTTATATGTTGTAGGACAGATAGTAGCATCGGGACCTGCATTTGCTTTTGTTGGTAAAGGAGAATTTACAATTCTGATTTCATCGCCCCTGCTGCAGGTTCCGTTTGAAGTTGTCCATCTGAAAATATAAGTTCCGGTTTTAACGTTATTAACTGTTGAGGTATTGCTATTTGGATTTGAGAATGTACTTGCATTTCCTGCAGGAGCAGCAACAATTGACCATGTACCTGTATTTGGTGCAACATTATTTGCTGTAAGTGTAAATGAAGACACATTACACAAATCCTGATCAGGACCTGCTAAAGGCACTACAGTTGAATCTGCAACATTTACTTGCATAGTATCAACGGATGCAGGACAACCCCATCTTGTTGGTACTGTATATTGGAATCTATAAGGTGAACCTGCAGTATTTAAAGCACTTGCAACAGCTGAGTTTGGGGGTACAGCGGTAAGTGTAGCTGTTCCGCCAAAAACTTTACTCCATGTACCAACACTTCCTGCGTTACCTGTAAGTATAGCAGAAGTAGCAGAACATAATGACTGGTCTGCACCGGCATTGGCTTTTTGAACTACAGTATCTGAAACATCACTTGTTGAATTAGGACAAAATGCGTCTGTTGTTGAAGTATATCTGAAATTATAAATTCCTGTTATTAATCCTGTTACGTTGGTGATTCCTGAATCAGGATCAACAACATTCGGAGTATTTGGAGATGGGTTTAACAATGTCCAGTATCCTCTTCCGTTGGTAATTCTGTTACCATTAAGAGTTAGTGAACTTCCACCACAAAGTTTTTGAGAATTTCCGGCAAGTGCAGGAGTAGGAACATTAGATGTACGTATTCTTACATCATCAAAATTACCGGCACATGCCCCATTAGTAACTGACCAACGGAATACATAAACACCCGGTGTCAAAGCAGTAAGTCTTGCTTTAGGATTAGAAGCATTAGAAATGCTCCAACCACCCGGACCCGAAACCTGAGACCATTTACCAATTCCTGTTATTATAGTATTTCCATTTAAGGTTACAGAAGCACCGCAACTGTCAACATCGGCTCCGGCATTTGCAACTGTAGCCGGTCCGGATACAGTAATCATCATAGTGTCTCTTGTAGCATCACAAGTTCCCCTTGTATTGCTCCATTCTAAAAGATAGTTGCCGGTTGATAATCCGTTTATAACTGTATTATATAAAGTATCCCTTACAAAACTAACTGCTGCTCCGCTAATTTTAATCCATTTACCTGAAGCAGGACCAGGATTATTACCGGCAAGTGTTGTAGAAGTGGTGCCGGAATTAAGACAAATATCGCCGCCGGCATTAGCTGTTGGTGGTCCCATTTGATTACTGGTTGTAATAGTCATATAACTTGAATCTTCACCACATGGGTTAGAAACTCTCCACTTGAAAGTGTAAACTTTACTTTTAGCCAGACCTGTAACTATAGCATTATAGGCGTTAACATTAGAAAATACAATTCCTGAATCAGGAACAACACTCCATTTTCCAATTTCGTTAACTGTCGGTTTGTTAGCTTTCATGCTATAAGGTGAGCCATAACAAATATTTTTGTTGGGACCAGCATTAACGCCAAGTGGCTTA
>JACMRS010000304.1 GCA_014376345.1 Bacteroidia bacterium
CGGGATCTATAATTTTCAATTAAAATGACTTATGAAAGAGGACTAATGATTTTCCTGATGTTCCTCTATTTCTTTTTTCACTCCGGCAACAAACTTGTCTGCTTGCAGTTCATTTATCATAGTAACTTTTAATGATTGCCCGCTATTATGAGATAAAATTGTGTCCTCGATAAATTTGTTGAGTGATTTGTTTTTTTCAGGACTTACAGTTAAAAAGTAAAGGTGGAGTTCTTGGTCTGAATTTTCAAGTTCACTTAGTATGCCACTCCATTTATAGACCTTATTTCTAATAGAATCAATTCTTTTTAAATCAAAAGAAAGCGTCTGATAACAATTCCAAACTCCATTTTTCCAGGCCTTGTCAAATTCAATCTGGTCGTGCTCTGTTTGCACAGTATGTGGTTTAAGCTTATTAGTTATTTCGTATTTGTCAAAATACTGCTTGTAAACTTTACGCCAAACATATTTGTCGTCATGGTGGTCTTTGTCTGTATCTTGACTGTATTTATTGATTAGTCGGTCAAACAAATCATCAACTGCACTTTGTGGGTCAATGTCAATAGCAAAAAGCAATTCAGAACAAATTAATGCACTGTCATCTTTAGGCAAAACAGAGTTTGTAATTTCAGTTAATGAACTATGGTTTGTAAATAACTCACTTAATTTACCAGATTCAACTTCTAATTCTTTCTCAAATTGTTTAAGAGTGGATATTAAATATTGACCATTAATATCATTGAAGAATTGAGAAATGCGACTAAATTTAGAAACAAATTTACCTTGCAAAAAATTAGTCTCAGGTTGATAAACCACAATTCCAACATTTACAAACTCGGCAGTAACCCTGTCGTGCATGTATCTGATTATTTGATATTGAAATTTTTTCATACTAAAACTTTACTAAGTTCACGCAAAAATATTGATTTGTTATTAATTAACGATATCAGATGATGTTTGATAATTGTTCCACTATCAAGTTCCTCAATTCCCTGAAGGGCTTCAACAATTGGGAGGAAATAATTTTCGTCTGTTATTTTTTTCACTTTTTAAAGTTAGATTACAAATATAAGAGTTGCCTTTTGATTTTCTGTAAAAGTGAAAAATAAGCAAGCAAGCTTTACAGAACAGTCAATAGTATAACTTATAACCAGAATTTATTCACTACACTAAAGCGAATATCCAACATTTTATATAGCTTTTTACAATAGTTCACAGTGCTAACATCTTTTATTAATACAATCAAAAGACAACAAAAAGCTCCCTTTCCCCCGACAAAAAAGAGCAAGCCTCACAGCTCCTCTTTAAATTTAAAAAATGACGTTCGTATTTTTATGCGGATAATGAATTTATATGAATTTGTCCTCCAACATTTATCCGATGTGCCAGATGTATCCGATGTACCCGCAATAGGGGCAGAAAATTTTCTGCCCCTACGTATGTTACGAAAACAAATGGAAATTATTTTATTATCTAATAACCATAACCAAAAAAAAAGAGCAGCCCTTACAGCTGCTCTTTCTTACAAAACAATACTAATAGCTTACTCAGCTTCCATAATAATATTTAAAATATTCGGAATTGCAGCTTCGATTTCGGTGTCTTCCAGAAGAAGTGGCTTGTAACCGTTCAACTTCACTGATAGATCATAAACTCCGCCGGCAATACTGGGGAACAGGAAAGCGCCATGGGAATCTGTTAATGCTTCTGCTCCGGTTTCCACTACTGTAATTAGTGCGCCCTGCAAATTAACCGGCTGCTCATCCGAAGAGACTACTGTGCCTTTCAATTTTGCTGCTCCGGGTTTGCTGATAGATTTCCACAAGTAATTGAAGGTGAAAATTTTCAGCATGGGTTCATCAGTTTTAAAGATTTCCCTGGCATCCGTAAACATAGACATCAATGATTCATAAACTTTGTTTGCAGCCATCAACTTAGCATTTGTAGCCAGCACAGAATTAGTTCCGCTTTTCAGATAATCATAATGCAACTTGCGAAACTTTTCAAAGGTGTTTTCAAAATCTGCCGGAAAACTTTCCGGCATGTTTTGATTTAACAACAATCCTGCTTTGTTTTCTGTAATAAATGCTGAGCCTGCCTTCATCATCATCTCGCAGCTGTCCCAGTTACCAGATGCCTTGATATAATAAGACTGCCCTGCTGCATCCAGTTTAGATGCTACAAGCGACTCCTGAAAACCTTCTCTGATGTGGTTCTTAAGCCTTAACCACATGTTAATACAAGCTTTTGCGTCTTCCTTAAGCAACACATGGAGACTTTCTGCAACTTCAGTTCTCTGCCGCAAATCGGGCAGAAGATGCATAGCATCAGCCTCCGCTTGTTTGCCAGCCACATACTCCTGAGTGTATTTTGGCTTTAAATTTGAAAATAATCCAAGGTTTACGGCGCAATTCTGCCAGCCGATTTTGCTGATTGTGTAGAGCTCTGCCTGGGAGCTTGGATACACTCTTTTTTGGTTTTTCATACTGGTTTTTTTATAAGTACAAACCAAAATTAGGAGGTCAAAATGGCATTTCCTAACGCCATGTAATAAGTGGTCGAAAAACTTACCAAAGTGGTAGTCTTATTTTTTGGACAGTGGCAAAAAAGGGCTAAAATGGCATCAAAAGCATCATTTTAGCCATTTTGACAATGGTTTTTAATAATTGGCTTTTAACATCATGATTGAATTAAATTATATGAAGTAATTACCTCAGACTTTTGCTGAAAGTTGAAATGCGAAATAGGGTGTGGATGTTTTATACGCTACTTTTCAAAGGTACTTTCAGATTAATTGCTAGCTGCCATTAAAGCCAGGTATTAGTCTTATTACCAAACAACCACCTTATCTGTAATCTGCACACCCTTCACAATAAACCTGAACAAATAAACTCCTGCAG
>JACMRS010000305.1 GCA_014376345.1 Bacteroidia bacterium
ACGTTGTTTTCAAGAGTCAGCAATAATTTACTGGTAACGTTTAAGAAAATCTGCGTATGCAATTGCTATACCTTCTTCAAATCCTGTTTTGTGCTTCCACCCAAGGTTGTGGAGTTTCGAAACATCCATCAGTTTTCTCGGTGTGCCGTCGGGTTTGCTGCTGTCGAATGTAAGTGAGCCTTTAAAGCCCACAACGCGCTGTACGGTTTCCGCAAGCTGCTTAATTGTCAAATCGCTGCCGGTTCCAATGTTGACGAATTCTTTATCGTCGTAATTTAACATCAGGAAAATGGCAGCATCAGCCAGGTCATCAGCAAAAAGAAATTCTCTCAAAGGCGTTCCTGTTCCCCATATTTCAACAGAATCTTTTTGTTGAATTTTGGCTTCATGGAATTTTCTGATAAGGGCGGGAAGTACATGTGAATTTTCAGGATGGTAATTGTCATTTAATCCGTAAAGGTTGGTTGGCATGACACTGATATAATTACAAGCATGCTGGTCTCTGAAAGCTTCGCAAAGTTTGATGCCTGCTATCTTTGCAATGGCGTATGGCTCGTTGGTATGCTCCAGTAAACCGGTTAGTAAATATTCTTCTTTTAAAGGCTGAGGTGCCAGTTTTGGATAGATGCATGATGAACCAAAAAACATCAGTTTTTTGACATTATTTTCATGCGACTGACCGATGATATTATTCTGAATGCGGAGGTTGTCTATAAGGAAATCGGCACGGTAAATATTGTTGGCCATAATGCCACCCACTTTAGCTGCAGCCAGGAAAACGTATTCCGGTTTTTCGCTTTCAAAAAATTCGGCGACTGCTTTTTCATCGCGCAGGTCGAGTTCCTGTGAAGTACGTGAAACAATGTTGTTAAAGCCTTTGTCCTGAAGCGCCCTGACAACAGCGCTGCCTACCATTCCACGGTGACCGGCAACATATATTTTTGATGTTTCCTGCATAATATCTAATATTGCAAAAATACATATTTATTATGATGAGATTTTGCCTAATTGTTAGTTGCATTTTTTTAAGTGGTAACCTCGGTGCTCAAAAACTTTTAAAAGCCGAAATTCTTGATAAAATAGATCCTGTTTCTTATCCTGCAAGAAATCCTTCACCTGTCATTAAACTAAGTATTCTTGGGAAAGAATTTAGTAGCCTTAAAAAGTTAGAGGAATATAAAAGTATACAGGTTCTTAGAATTGAAAATTGTAGTTTTAAAGATTTGATTATAGATTTGAATAAATTTCCGGTACTTCAGGATATTTATATTTCAGATTGTAAGTTTGAAAGGTTCGAAATCATTGGCAATCCTGTTAATCTAATAAAGATTTGCATTTATGAAAATCACTTCGATAATTTTAATTTTCTTTCTTCGCTTACTTCATTGAAAGAATTCTATACCAGTGATACAATTAGCCTTGAAATAGAGAGTCTGACAGAAAATCTGCTTAAGCTGAGTAATATAAACAGCATAGGTATTTACGACGGTAATATAAAATATTTACCTAAAGCTTTTGGACACTTTAAAGAGCTTGATTACCTTGTACTTGGGAGTATAAAGAAAAATGTAGACCTTTTTTCAATGTTCAATGTTTTGACAAAAATAAACATTAAAAGTTTAAGTCTTACCGGAGGTGATTTTGACTCCCTCCCTTCCAATACCGGAGAATTAAATCGCTGGTAAATTTTTATCTCGATGGAACAAGTATAACCACACTTCCGGAATCAATCAGTGGTTTGAGTTCTTTGGTAAAACTTTCTGCCAGCATGAGCGATTTAAAAACCTTGCCCGAAAGTATGGCGCAAATGAAAAGCTTGAAAATACTTGGAATTATTCCAACTAAATTTACTTCAATACCTCCGGTACTATATAAGATGACATGGTTAGAGGAAGTTGAAATTGGCAATGAAGAATGGTGGCCAACAGATGAAGAACTGGAGCCTCTCAGAAAAGTTTTAAAGAAAACTAAAGTTAATTAAGTAAGCATGAAAATATATATAATCACTTTAATATTATTAAGTTTTACACAGTTTAGTAGTGCTCAGAAATTAGTGAGTCAGGAGAAACTTGATGAATTACCCATTGTTACATTTCCTGTAAATAATCCAAAAGATATTATAAAATTAAGCGTAAAAGACTATAAGTGGAAAGATTTGAGAAGCTTATATTCTTATAGTTCTATACAAGAACTCAGGCTTGAAAATTGCAGTTTTACAATCCTTGATTTAGATCTTGAGAAGTTTCCAAATTTGCAATTTTTGTTTGTATACCACTGTAATTACGATTCATTTTCTGTAAAGGGAAAGCCGGATAATTTTAGAACACTTGATTTGTATGGCAGACATTTTGAAAACTATGATTTTCTGCCTGCACTTACTTCGCTTGAAGAATTTAATCTTTCTGATACTTTTGCACTTAAAATTGATAATCTTATTAAAAATGTTAACGCTACACCTTCTATAAGGGAGTTTACAATAGATGAATTAAAAGAACCTCTGCCTGAGAGTTTTAAAAATATAAAAAAACTCAATTGGTTATCTTTGACTTATCTGGATAAATCATTTGACCTTCCCCGGCTATTTGAATTGATTCAAGAAATGGATATACAAACTCTTAATCTTGTATTTGGTGGATATGACTCATTGCCTCCCGAAATTGCTAAATTAAAAAAGATTAAAAATCTTTATATAGGTGTTTCTGGACTTACTTTTTTACCTGACGAGATTGGTATGCTTGAGCAGCTTGAAGGACTTTATATTGCAGAAGCTTATAGTTTTAAAACACTTCCTTCGACCTTAGAAAATATGAAAAATTTGAAGGTGTTGGATCTCGATTTTACTGCATTTACAACTGTTCCGGATGTGATTTATAAAATGACCTGGCTTGAGAAATTTTATATAAGTGGTTTTATGGAAGAGTTACCTGAATCCGAAATTAAAAAAATCAAAAAAGCTCTAAAGAAAACTGCAGTAAACG
>JACMRS010000306.1 GCA_014376345.1 Bacteroidia bacterium
AGTTTATACTGGTTTGAAGATGGGTTTTTTCGCGGGTGTAGACCCTGCGATTAAACTTACCCATTTAATAGCTAAGAATAAATCAAGCGTTAAACATCTGGCTAAACTTTTTTATGGAAGTGCAGCTAGCAATTTACCCGCCTATTATCAAAGCTTTCCGAAACAAAAGACAACGACACAGCTTCCCACTACTTTTGATGTTATCAAAAAGCTTTATTACCTACTTCGTGCTATTGCATTGAAAAAGGGTTTTCGAGAAGCCTATTTTCAATATGCACGTTATTTAGGAGAAATTGAAGGGCTTCAGGTTTTTCAGCCTGCGTTAAAGAAGGTTTCAATTATCAGATTGTCAGAAAAAATCTTAGGTCTAAAGTAGTGATTTCAGAAATTGTAAGAAGGTTGCCCGTTAACTTGGAAAATGAAGACAGCTATTTGTTTTCCGAAGCTTTGACACACAAGTATGAAGAGCCTTCTCATTCTATTTTCTTCAATGCTTTATGGGATTGTTCAAGAGGCAGTATTATTAAAAGCTTGAAACACAAGATTTTTATACATACTGCTTTGCTGCTGAAACGAAAAAAAGTAAAGTCAGTGAATTCTGTAATATGGGCCACAAATGAATATTCAGGTAATTATTTTCATTGGTTTAATGACGTTTTACCAACTCTTGTTTATTTAAGATCAGTTTCCGTTAAACTCCCATTATTAATAAGGAGAGATATTTATGATCTTCACTTTGTAAAGTCCTCACTTGCTATTTTAAGATGGGATTGTATTTTGTTTGAACGGCAAGAGATTTTAAAATTCAAACAATTAATAAAACCAACACTAACAGCAGGAGAGGGGAACCAAAACTTAAAATATTTCTTACAAGTTAGAGATAGTTTCCTTCAACATAAGAAACCCCTAATAAACGGTAGAAGAATATTCTTGAAACGTAAAAATATCAATTATAGACAATTACTCCCCGAAGAGGAAGTTACTGCCTTGTTTCGTAAAAAGGGTTTTGAAATTGTTGAGGCTGATAATATGTCCCTGCAAGAACAAATTCAGTTATTTTCAAACTGCACCCATTTTGCTGCAGCGCACGGAGCGGGGCTTACTAATATGATTTTTATGCAAAAAAATTCAAAAGTACTTGAGGTTCGAAGAGATAATGATTCTCACAACAATTGTTATTTCGCAATGGCAAATTGCTTGAATTTTTCATACTACTATTTTTTGGCTAAAGGAGCTTCCTCTACGGAAATAAGTGTCCAACAAGATAACTTTTACGTCGATTTAGATTCTTTGGAGAAATTACTAACAGAATTCATCAGTGAAATTTAATTAATGAGTAAAAAGCTAATTATCGCTACTTCATTAGGTTATCAGTTTTACCAAATTGAACTTTTCTTAAGTTCACTGAACAGAGTTTACCATGGTCATTTATTATTGCTTACTGATCAAAAATATAAACTCAGGAACTATAATTTCTTAATTGAAATTGGCGATATATCCTCCGATTTTTATCAAACATCGTTAACAGTTAGTCTAAACAGTGCAAATAACAAGAGGCTCTTTTATGCAGAGAAATTTATACAGAATAATTTTCAATATGAACAAATATTGCTCACGGATATTCGCGATGTTGTTTTTCAAGAAGACCCATTTAATGCTGTACTTGACGAGAAGCTTCAAGTAGCTGCAGAAGACGTTTTGATAGGAGAGAATGAATATAATCTGAATTGGATTAAGGCACTTATGGGAGAGGATTATCTTGAATCAATCAAGCATCAGAAAGTTTTTTGCAGCGGAACAATTTTAGGAAATCGTGAAATTATTCTCAAGTATCTTAAGTATGTAACTGAATTGGTAGCACAAAAAGGTGCAGTTTTAGATTCTGGATTGGAATACTTCGTTGCTGATCAAGCAGCCTTTAATGCTTTTTGTTATGAAAATAGTGACCTAATAAGAATACACTCTAACACAACAGGAAAGATTTTTACTATGAGCTACACTTCTAAAATTATCCTCTCAGGAGCGGGAACATTTATAAATGACAATGCCCAACAGTATGCAATTATTCATCAGTATGACCGCTACAATTTTTTAATCGATATGCTAAAGAAAAAGTATGGAATTTTTGGATGGCAGGATTTTAAAAATGCAATTAAACTTATAATAGGTAAGTGTTTATAAAGCGTAATGTCCAGTAAGTTGGCACCAGTCTTATTCATCATATTCAATCGACCTTTCACTACACAAAAGGTTTTCGAAGCTATTCGTACTGGAAAACCTTCAAGTTTATATATTGCAGCTGATGCTCCACGTCAAGGGAATATAACTGATGAAGAAAGCTGCAAAGCAACAAGAGCTATTACTGAGAATATCGACTGGCCCTGCAAAGTAAAACGCTTGTACCAGGAAAAAAATCTTGGCTGTAGTCTGGGGCCGAGAGCTGCATTCGATTGGTTCTTTTCAGATGAAGAAGAAGGAATTATTTTGGAGGATGATTGTGTGCCGCACCAGGATTTTTTTCCTTTTGCTACCTGCATGCTTGAACGATTCAGGGATAACAAAAAAATTATTTCCATCAATGGTTCTAATTTCGGTTATCGACTGAATAATGGGGATAGTTATACTTTCAGCCGGTTTATGAATATGTGGGGATGGGCCACCTGGACCGATCGAGCGAGTCAAATTGATTACACGCTCAGCAGCTGGAACCAAAGCAGAAATCCTTTGTGGTTTTTATATACAAAAATGCGGCAGAATTTATTTGATACCGATGTTAACTGGTACAAATACTGGCAGCACAAATTTGATCTTACTGTTACGAAAGAAACCGTTACTTGGTGGGACTGGCAATGGATTTGGCATCAAACCCTGCATCAACAACTATCCATAGTACCTGCAGTAAACCTTGTAACTAATATTGGTTTTAATGAAGACGCTACGCACACACAGGAAACTTCAAACCCTGCAGCAAGCATCGCACTAAATGAAATGGAACTTCCATTAGTTCACCCTTCAATAATGAAGCCCGACTATGTGTACGAAGAAAGCTATGTAAAATGGGTTTGGTGTTATCACAAACGCTTGCCGGCTCTTTTTCATATAAAGCAATTTGTAAGCAATTTTCTTAAGAAATAAATGGAGAAGCATCATCTTAAAATTTCTATTGTTACTCCTTCTTATAACCAAGGATATTTTATTGAAGAAACTATCGCAAGTGTTTTAGATCAGCAATATCCAAATCTAGAATACATCATCATTGACGGTGGCAGCACTGACAATAC
>JACMRS010000307.1 GCA_014376345.1 Bacteroidia bacterium
AGGATATTCACGGATTATTCATGCTTTTATGCACAATGCAAATAACTCGGCCCGGATTTCGGAGAAATTTTATGGAGAAGAATTTCGCAGTTATAATTTGTATAGGAAAAAATTAAACTGAGTAATGAGCGAAATTAGTAATTTTAATATTGTTTCATTATTTGACAAATCAGCGGATAATTGCCCTGATAAAATTGCGTTGATTGATAAAGACGACACTGAATATTCTTTTGAAAAACTAAGACAACTCGCTTTTCTGCAAGCTTCAGTATTTAGTTCAAAAGGGATACTGCGCGGAGATAGAATTCTTGTTTTTATTCCGATGCGGATTGAATTGTATATTACGGTTCTGGCCTTGTTTTATATTGGCGTTACCCCTGTTTTTCTGGATGAGTGGGTAAGTATCGAACGATTGGATGTTTGTTGCAGACTCGCAAAATGCAAAGGTTTTATAGCGCCGTTAAAATTAAGGATAATGGCAGTTGCGAGTAAAGAACTCCGACGTATTAAATTCTGGTTTGGAATGCCTTCTTTAAAGTTTAAAAATGTAATGCATTTGGAGTCATATTCTACAAGTGAAAATGACACAGCTTTAATTACATTTACTACCGGCAGTACCGGTGTTCCCAAAGCTGCAAACAGAACACATGGATTTCTGAAAGCACAGTTTGCGGCCCTTCAACCTTTGTTGGAAACAGATCAGCAAAATAAAAATAGCGCAGACATGCCCATGCTGCCCATTGTGTTGCTTTTAAATCTTGGCAATGGCACAACTTCTGTAATTGCAGATTTCAAGCCTTCTAAGCCACTTAAATTTGATTCAGGTAAAATTCTTGATCAGATTATCAAACACAAAGTAGTTAGTATAACCACATCTCCTTATTATGCTGCGCGATTAGCTGAAAATCTTAAAGCTGAATTTTCAGGTTTGAGAAAAATGCTGATAGGTGGCGGACCTGTTTTCCCTGATCTGGCAGAAACTATCTGCAATAAATTTTCAGGCCTTGATCTTTTGGTGGTTTATGGTTCAACAGAAGCAGAGCCAATAAGTCATACCAGTGGTAAAGATCTTATAGATTTTCATGTAGTTATTTCAGCGGATAAAGGATTACTGGTTGGTTTTCCGGATACTTCTGCAAATGTTAAACTTATTTCATTTGATTATAAAACGGGTAATGAATTTATACCATACACAGATATAAATCAGCCGGGAGAAATTTGTGTTAGCGGGAATCATGTTTTAGAAAAATATATTGACAATGCAGTGGCTGAAAAACAAAACAAAATATGGCACGAGGGCGTTTGCTGGCACAGGACCGGCGATGCCGGATATTTTGATTCTGATGGAAGGCTTATTTTATTGGGCAGATGTGTGGAAATTATTCATTTGAACGGGCAGGTTTATTATCCTTTTCTGGCAGAATATATTTTTCAAAAATTACCCGGAATTTTAAGAGGAACTCTGGTGTTAAAGGAGCAGCGACTATTAGTAGTTTTGCAAAGTGAATCAGATTTAGACAATAATGAAGCACTAAAATTAGTAGCAGAAAAATTTCCTTTGACATCTGTTATTTTTCACAAACAGATCCCGATGGATCAGCGTCATCATTCTAAGATTGATTATGTGAAGCTGAGAGAAGAATTAAAGTCGCGAATTAATTGATGGTATGGATTTTAAAATTTAATTTTTTCCAAATCGCAAAAGAAAAAAATGGTTTGACAAA
>JACMRS010000308.1 GCA_014376345.1 Bacteroidia bacterium
CGGTTCTCGTTATTTTTTATTTCTTTTGGAACACCAATTATCATATTCTTATTTATTGATCTTGTTTAAATTATGCTGTTGCTTTACCTGATAATACTTCCGCCATTTTAGATCCTATTTCAGCCGGAGATTCTACTACATAAATACCGTTTTCACGCATAATAGCCATCTTAGCTTCTGCAGTATCATCTTTTCCACCAACGATTGCACCAGCATGTCCCATTCTGCGACCGGCAGGAGCAGTTTGTCCGGCAATAAAGCCTACAACAGGTTTTTTATTGCCGTTCTCTTTTATCCATCTTGCAGCTTCAGCTTCCATGCCTCCGCCAATTTCACCAATCATAATAATACCTGTAGTTGCAGGATCATTCATCAATAGTTCTACAGCTTCTTTTGTTGATGTGCCGATAATCGGATCACCACCAATTCCAATTGCAGTAGTTATACCTAATCCGGCTTTTACTATCTGATCTGCTGCTTCATAAGTTAACGTTCCTGATTTAGAAACGATGCCAATTGATCCTGCTTTAAATACAAAACCTGGCATGATACCAACTTTAGCTTCTCCCGGAGTAATTACACCCGGACAATTTGGTCCGATTAATCTAACTCCTTTAGCTTTTACAAATTCTTTAACAGCAATCATATCTTTTGTTGGAATACCTTCAGTGATACAAACAATTACTTCAATACCTGCATCTGCAGCTTCCATAATTCCATCTGCAGCAAATGCCGGTGGAACAAAAATGATAGTAACATTGGCTCCTGTTTTATCAACTGCTTCCTGAACAGTGTTAAAAACCGGTCTGTCAAGGTGGGTTTGCCCGCCTTTACCCGGTGTTACGCCTCCAACAACATTGGTTCCGTATTCTATCATTTGCTCTGCATGAAATGTGCCTTCCTTGCCTGTAAAGCCCTGTACAATTACTTTTGAATTTTTTCCTACTAATACGCTCATCTGGAATTATATAAATTTGTGCGAATTTAAGTCTAATCTCTTAAAAACAGTAAGGTTTTTATAAAAATTTAGCAATAAAATGCTTTGTCTGATCAGAATGCATTCCTGCAATTTTTAATAATGGTTTTAATTGAATCACTAATTCTTAATTAAATCGATATTCAAGGTGTCCAGTTGAAATATTTTAACAAAATAGAATTCTCAATTACAACCAATATAAAGCATTTTAGGAATTCTACCATATAAACACAACATAATTACAACAATCAACTTGTAAAAAATCCTTATTTTTGCGGTTATGTCAGGATCTAAGGTAAAAGCAGATGTTCAAACTATCAGCTTTGATGAATTTAAAGCGGAAGTTTTAAATGATTATAGGATCGCCTTCGAAAGCAGGCAGGCCAGTTACCTCGGCCGCAAAGAGGTACTTACCGGAAAAGCCAAATTTGGCATTTTTGGGGATGGTAAAGAACTTGCCCAGATCGCTATGGCTAAAGCGTTTCAAAAAGGTGATTACAGAAGTGGTTATTACCGCGATCAGACTTTTATGTTTGCCACCGGTATCAATACTATTCAACAGTTTTTTGCTCAGCTTTATGCGCATACTGATGTGGAAGCAGAGCCAAATAGTGCGGGAAGAAGCATGAACGGTCACTTTGGCTCAAGATTTCTTGATGAAAATGGCAACTGGAAATCTCAATCGGATGTTTTTAACTCTTCCTCAGATATTTCTCCTACTGCCGGACAAATGCCAAGATTACTCGGGTTGGCGCTTGCATCTAAACTATACAGACAAAATGAAGCGCTTCACCAGTTTACTGATTTTTCTAATAAAGGAAACGAAGTTTGCTTCGGAACAATTGGAAATGCGAGCACCAGCGAAGGTCCATTTTGGGAGGTAATTAATGCTGCGGGTGTGCTTCAAGTGCCAATGGCAATAAGTGTCTGGGACGATGGTTATGGTATTTCAGTACCTGCTAAATACCAGACTACAAAAGAAAATATTTCAGAAATACTAAGTGGATTTCAAACCAACGATAAAGGAATAGGATACGAAATTTATAAAGTGAATGGCTGGGATTATCCTGCCTTATGCAAAACCTATAAAGAGGCTATCGAAAAATGCCGTACAGATCATACACCTGTTTTAATTCATGTTGTAGAAGTTACTCAGCCTCAGGGACATTCAACTTCAGGGTCTCATGAAAGATATAAAGATTCGGAAAGACTAAAATGGGAGGAAGATTTCGACTGTATCACTAAAATGAGGCAGTGGATGGAAGAAAGCAAAGTTGCTTCAGCTGAAGAAATTGATGCCATTGAAAATGAAGCTGTTGAATTCGTAAATCAAAGCAAAAAAAATGCCTGGCAGGCATATCTCGAACCTATTAAAAAAGAAGTAGCAGAAGCTGCTGAACTACTTTCAGAATTTCAACATGTTGAAGGTGTGGAAGCAATTGTAAAAGACTTAAAAGCTTCACGTGAACCTATACGTAAGGATATCGGAGTAGCTATAAATAAAGCACTTAGATTATCATTAAAACAAAATGTTGAAGAAAGAGAAAAACTGGTTTCTTTTCTGAAAAATTATATTAAAGATAACGAAGAACGTTACAGTTCTTTTCTCTACAGTGAATCAGAATTCAGAATTGGAAATATTGAGATAATTGCTCCGGTTTATACCGAAAACAGTAAAATGTTTAACGGAAGTGAAATTGTAAATGCCTGTTTTGATGCCGCATTGGCGCGCGACCCAAGAGTTTTTGCTTTTGGTGAGGATGTAGGTAAAATAGGAGATGTTAATCAGGGATTTGCGAACCTTCAGGATAAATACGGCGAACTTAGGGTAACTGATAAAGGTATTCGTGAACTCAGTATCATCGGTGAAGGTATTGGAACTTCAATGCGCGGACTTCGTCCGATTGCAGAGATACAATACCTTGATTATCTGTTATATGCCCTCCAGATTTTAAGCGACGACATTGCTACATTGCAATACCGCACAAAAGGCGGGCAAAAAGCACCAATCATTATTCGCACAAGAGGTCACAGACTGGAAGGTGTTTGGCACAGTGGTTCTCCAATGGGCATGATTATTAATGCAGTTAGAGGAATGCACGTTTGCGTGCCACGTAACATGACACAGGCAGCAGGAATGTATAATCTGCTTCTTAAAGCTGATGAACCTGCCATTGTAATCGAATGTCTTAACGGCTACAGACTGAAAGAGAAGATGCCGGATAATATTGGCGAATTTACAGTTGCTCTTGGTTACCCTGAAGTGCTTAAAGAAGGCAGTGATATTACAATTATAAGTTATGGCTCTACTTTACGAATTGCACAAGACGCGATGGTTCAGCTTGAACAGGTTGGTATTAGCTGCGAACTTATTGATGTTCAGACTTTACTTCCGTTTGATATCACTCATTCCTTGGTAGAATCATTAAAGAAAACCAATAAAGTTCTTTTCCTGGATGAGGATGTTTCTGCCGGCAGTACCGCTTACATGATGCAGAAAGTACTCGATGATCAGGATGGTTGGAGATATCTTGATGCAAAACCAAGGGCGCTGAATGCTAAAGATCACAGACCTGCTTATGGCACAGATGGTGATTATTTTTCAAAGCCTGGCGCAGAAGCTATCTTCAATGTAGTTTATGAAATGATGCATGAATATAATCCTGCAAAATTTCCTTCTTATCTCTAAAATATAAGTCATAAAAAAAGCGGCATTTAATGCACGCTTTTTTTAATATTTAATTAAAATTATTTTTAATCACCAATTACAATCGGCGATTTTGGTTTTTCTTGTTTTTTAACTACAAACCCTTTAATTGTAAGGTATACCACAGCTGCATTGCTGGAAACTGTAATTGTTTTGGCAAAATTTCCTTCTTTATTGTTAGAATCAAAAACAGCTGTAATAGTTCCTGTTTGTCCCGGCATTACCGGTTCTTTGCTGAAAGAAGGTACAGTACAGCCGCAACTTGCCTGTGCATTCTGAATAACTATGGGCTCTTTACCGGTATTTGTAAATGTAAATACATGTTTGGCCTGAGTGCCTTCAATTATTTTTCCAAAATCATGGATTTCATTGTCAAGTACCAGAGTTGCTGCTGGTGGCGTAGCTGCAGGTGCGGGAGTGATCTGCGCAGTTGCAACTCCACAAATGGCGAATAACGCCGCGAATAATGTAAGTTTAATTGTCATTTTCTTTTTTAATTAAGGTTGTTTCTATTTACACCTTTATTTAATTGTTAATAATCCGGATCAATGAAAACACTGTGTCATTCATCGATCCGGAATTTAATGTTTTATTCTCCCATCGGTTTGTCTGAAGCACCTTTCATAACTTCGCAGTTAATGAAAATACTAAATTCGCCAATGTTTGTAAATACTTTAATCTCTTTATTCTGAATGCCCTTTTTTCCGGCAGAGTCAAATGTAACTGTAATAGTGCCGGTCATACCTGTTTGAATAGGTTCTTTTGAAAATTCAGGCATTGTACAACCACATCCAACTTCAGTTTTCTCTATAATTACAGGAGAAGTACTGCTGTTAGTATAAGTAAAGGTAAAGCTTACTTTCGAACCTTCCATAATTTTTCCGAAATCATGAGAAATTGGCTCAAATTTAATAAGCGGACCCTGAGCATTTAGGTTGGCGATAAATCCAAAAATGGCAAACGCTAAAATAAAAAGATTCTTCATACTAAATTAAATTAATGACCCATTGGGCTGTCTGAAGCCTGTTTTTCAACAACACAATTAATGTATACAGTGTCAGTAATCACATCAGTTCCTGCAAGATATTTAATTTCAACACCTTTCTTTTGTACGCCACCTTTTCCTGTAGAATTAAATGTTACAGTAATTGATCCTGTTTTGCCCGGCATAACTGGTTCTGGTGAAAAAACCGGGGTAGTGCATCCGCAACCTGCTGTTGCACTTTGAATAACGATAGGCTGACGGCCGGTGTTTGTAAACGTAAAAGTATAAGTTACTGATGCGCCTTCATTAATTGTTCCGAAATCGTGCTCTTTGCTTTCAAACGTGATTTCGTAATCTTTTGTTGGGACAGCTGCTTTAGCAGGTGTTTTTGCTTTAGCTGTTTTAGTTGTTTTTGCTTTAGCTGTTTTAGTTGTTTTTGCTTTAGCAGGTTTTGCTGCTGTTTCTGTCTGCGCTGAAGCTGAAAAGCTGAATAGCGCGATTGCTGATAATGCGATGATATATTTCATGATTTTTTATTTTTTAATTGTTTATTTATGATCCTTTTGTGGTTTTTTTAACCTTCTTAACCTTCTTAACCTTTACAGCTTTAGATGGTTTTGCATCTGTAGTTGTTGTAGTAGTTGTAGTTGTTGTTGTGGTAGTAGATTCAGTTTTTGCAGGTTCAGGATTTGGCACCACTACATCAGTTTCACTTGTTGAAATGGCAACACCTTCTATATAAAGTTCTTTTATGCCTGCGTTTGAATAAATTGTAATAGTCTTTCTGAAAGAACCGGTTCCTTTTCCACTTGAGTTATAAGTGGCTGTAATTTCAGATGATGCTCCCGGTGCTACCGGCTCTTTAGAAAAAACCGGTGTAGTACAACCGCAGCTTGCAGAGGCATTTTCAATAACAAGTGGTGCAGTTCCGGTATTCGTAAATTTGAAAACATGCGTTACACTTGAACCTTCTTTAATATTACCAAAATTATAAGTAGTTTCTTCTACCGTAATTTGAGCCTCATTTTGCATCACCGGCGTCATGTCGGGCTGAGGAGGATTAATCTGGGCTTTTGCAGTTAACTGAAACATACAAAGTGCCAATGCTGAGTAAATTATTCTTTTCATGTTTTTATATTTTACGTTTTTTTAAGTTTTTCCTCTACAAACAAAAACCATACCACTATTTTTGCAATTGAATAACAAATGTAATAATTATCACAGGAAGAGGCAAATTAATGAAGAAAAATAATAATAGCAAGCATTCAACTGCCGTAAAACCAAAAAAACATCTTGGTCAGCACTTTTTAAACGACGTAGAAATTGCTAGAAAGATTGCCGGAATATTCGGTGAACGTGTACCCGAAGTAGATGTTATTCTGGAAATTGGTCCCGGAATGGGAGTACTTACAGGTTATCTCAATGAATTTTATGGTGACAAAGTGCATCTAGCAGAAATAGATCCTGAATCTGTTACTTATTTAAATGAACATTTTCCTACACTCAAAGAAAAAATTTACGAGGAAGATTTTCTAAAAATGAATCTTTCCGATAAATTCAACGGAAAGTTGGCTGTAATAGGCAATTTTCCTTATAATATTTCTTCACAGATCGTTTTTAAAGTAATGGAAAACAGATCTTTAGTAAGTCATTTTGGAGGGATGTTCCAAAAAGAAGTAGCCGAAAGGCTGACCGCTAAAAGACGCACAAAAGCCTATGGAATACTCTCAGTGTTACTGCCTGCTTTTTTTGATGTCACTTATTTATTTACTGTTGATGAGCATGTGTTTATTCCGCCGCCAAAAGTTAAATCTGGAGTAATTAAAGCAATCCGAAAAGAAAATTATGTCTTGGGATGCGATGAAAAATTATTTTTTGAGGTGGTGAAAACTTCTTTTGGCATGAGGAGAAAAATGTTAAATAATTCGCTGGGAAAATTTAACGTACCTAAAGAGGCTATGGATACAAATGAATTCAGTAAATTGCGGGCGGAAGAATTGGGAGTTGAAGAATTTGTAAAACTCACGAATTTTATTGCAGAAAACAGGCGTTGAGAAGTATAAACATTGATCAGGAGCTAATCTCGGAATTAACCGGGCACATTCGTGAAAAAAATCACGAAGCAGCATTAGCTATGCTCGATCAGTTCAGACCTGAAGATATCGCAGATATTTTTTGGGATATTGACCTACCCGAAGCAAAATATATAATATTAGCCATTGGTAAAGAAAAGGCAGTGGAAGTTATCCGTTCTCTGGATGCCGAACTTCAGGGACGGTTTTTTAAAGGTTATCAGGCACGGGAAATTGCGGAAGATGTTATTGAATACCTCGATTCGGATGACGCTGTAGACATATTAAATCTTCTTTCAGCCCAAAAAAGTGCCGAGGTGCTTTCTTATCTTTCCGACCAGCAGTTTGCTAAAAATCTGGTGTCATTGCTTCATTATGATGATGATATTGCCGGTGGATTGATGGCAAAAGAGCTTATTAAGGTACGCACGCACTGGACTATGATTCAATGTGTTGAAGAAATCCGAAAGCAAGCTGAGGAGGTTGATGTTGTACACGTGGTTTATGCTGTAGATGCAGATGATATACTGCTTGGAATCGTTTCGCTTAAAGCAATTGTGCTTGCAAAAGCAAATTCAACTGTTCAAGACCTGGTTAATCATCAATTTATTTCCGTTAATGCTTATGCTACCGGTGAAGAAGTGGCAAGGTTAATGAACAAATATGATCTTATTGCAATTCCCGTAGTAGACAGCATGGGAAGGTTGATGGGAAGAATTACAATTGATGATGTTGTTGATTTTATTAAGGAAGAAGCAGATCGTGATTACCAGCTTCAGGCGGGTTTGAGTGAAAATGTGGATTCTACAGATAAAGTACTGGTGCTTTCAAG
>JACMRS010000309.1 GCA_014376345.1 Bacteroidia bacterium
GAAAGTGAGAGTAATTATGAATTGCTCTACTACGGAATTAACAATCTGATAAAAGGCAGAAGCCTTTTGTTCCTTTATACCAATTTCGAGAGTCTTTATGCTATGAAAAGGGTACTGCCGATATTGAGAAGAATCAATAAACAGCATTTGCTGGTTGTCATGTTTTTTGAAAATAGCGAGTTGTCGGATTTTGCTGATAGAGATATTAAAGATCTGAAAGGCATTTACACCCAAACACTGGCCGAACAGTTTATGTCGGACAAAAGACTAATTGCTCAGGAGCTAAACAATTACGGCATTCAAACTATCCTGACCAAACCCGAGGAATTATCAATCAGCACAGTAAATAAATATCTGGAGATGAAAGCCAGGGGGATGATTTAATCGGATTTCTGATTTCTGATTTTATATTTTGTCATTTTGAGCGTAATTTCATCATGTGGTATTCCACATGTATGAAATAGCTTGTCTCGGCTCAGCCGAGGAAGTGAAGAATCTCTTATGCAAATATTAAGGATTTGTTATTTCTGATTTCAGATTCGTGATTTTGTAGAGACGCGTTCCAACGCGTCTTTTTTTGTGAGATGAATATCAATTGTAGGGGCACGTAGAGACGCGTTTTAACGCGTCTCTTTTCGGTCATTCATGCATATATTCCTAGGCTGTGCCATAAAACCCTCTCCCGGGAGAGGGCAGGTGAGGCTTTCAAATCGCAATCTTCTCGCCGTAAAAATGTGGTTCGGTGTTGAGTATGTAAAGATCTAACATCATTTTTGCGCGGGCAAAATATTCTCTGATAACAACTTTGATAGCGTACGAACCTGTTATCGCTTCTGAATTAAATGCTGTCGCTTTAATGCCTTTTGTTCTGGCAATATAAACAGCACGCTCGTTATGAAAAGGTTGTGAGATCACTAAAAAACTGTCCTGACCGAAAATTTTATTGCACCTGATCACGCTGTCAAAAGTCCTGAAACCTGCAAAATCAAGAATGATCACAGAGTCGGGAACACCCTGACTAATCAATGCCTGACGCATGTCTTCTGGTTCGTTGTATTCTGTTCTGCTGTTGTCGCCGCTGATGATAATCTTATCAAATTTGCCGGCTTTGTAAAGTGCTACTGCGGCAGTTATTCTTGATGTGAAATATCTGTTTTCAGAACCGTTGGCAAGGTCTTTCTTTGTTCCCAAAAGTAAGGCTACATTATTATGTGGAACATCTTTAATATCATTGAATATAAAGGGCTTCGACTTTTTAGTAGTGATCTTATCACTTGCAATAATAAAAATCAAAGATATAAACCCAAAAATAAAGGCAGCAAAGAAAAGTTTTTTAACAAACTTCCGGCTAAATATTTTCATACTACAAAAGCTCGAACTTAGTCGTTTGCTTCACAACACCATCTACTTTCAACTCTGCTTTATAAGAACCTTTTTTGTAAGCAGGTGCTTGAGTAAACTTCAATCTTATTTTCTGAAGCTTGCCATCAAAAGTTGCTGTTTCTTTTACTGAAAACACGTCGTCAGAATCTACAAGACTGCTGTTGGTAGTTGATAACACCACATTATTCGGATCAAGAATTCTGATGATATACTCTTTCTCAACAGGCTTTTCAGTTAAACTGTTCTGCAATAAATCAAATGATATCGAAAGATATTCCACTTTTTTTGCTTTTGTTACCGGCTCCATCACGCCTTTCTTAGTTCTTGCCGGAACTATTGACAAGGTGCCGATAAAGGGTTCTGATGCTATTTCAACTTTTTTGGTAAGGTTGACATTCGTATTTGTCAAAGCCTGATTGGTGGATTCACTGGCTTCAAATCTTGCTTTATAATCTTCATTCTGCAAAAGTAATTCCTGTAAATCAGTTTTAAATTTACTGTTAGCAATACCCAGATTCATAATCGAATCTTTTAATGCTCTCATTTTTGCACTGCTGCCACCGCCGGCAATCTGACTGCGGATAGATGCAATCCTTTGCTCTTTTTCATTAATTATCTGCATGAGGCTGTCGTTGCCAGTCTCCCACATTGAAATTTCTAATCTCAGTTGTGCCACTTTACTTTGTTCAATAGCAAGCAGTTCCTGAAGGCTGTCCTTCATAGAATTGGTAATCTTTAAAGTGTCTTCCTGTCTTGTGAAGTTAAGAGAAGCATTTTCTGCTTTGTCCCAAAAAATATAATTGCTGATGGCAGAGCCGGCAAGCAACAATCCCAATATTACGATTACAATGGTTTTGCCATTGCTTCTGCGGTTTTCAACCGTTTCAATTTTTGTTTCCTGATCCATTTCGGAGCAAAGTTAATAATTCGGCGGGACTTATGTTAGCATGAGTCAGTTTTAGCCTTTTTTTTGTAAAGAAACCTGAAGGAAAAGTTTCTACATAAAACAAATCATTAATCGGTTTCGACGACCTCCCAATTGCCCAGGGGATAGATGCACGTTGTTTAAAGTTCAACAGTTCTTTAGGTGTTTCACCGTAATTTAAAGTCAGGATATTGATTTTTGAACCAAATTCATTTTGTAAAGATCTTAAAGCAATTGTATCTTCTGTAAACCTTGTCTGCTCGTAATTCCAGAAGTATATATAAGTAGGTTTATTTTTGTATTTTTTGATCTTAATCTTTTTATTTTCATCTTCAATTAATGAAAATTTGAATTTAGGAATCTTCTTTCCGGTGTTTAGCTGACGGGTGAGTTTTGCCCCCGTATTCAATTCAACAGTCAGCGATTTACCTGTCGCATCTATTTCTTTCACATCAAAACGCATGGCATTCTTTTCAAAGAAAGTATTCTTATTGTCTATCTGAAAATTAGCATCTCCAAGTTCTTCCTGACCGTAATTTCCAATTAAAATTAAATCAATGCCCGGCTCTGCATAATAACCATTGCAATTCACATCTTTTAAAGCAATTCTGAACGAATCATTTCCCACTTTATAATCAGCAGCCCGAATGTTCTGTCGTTGCTCTTTAAAACTGTAAACAGATCCTGCAAATATTTTGTTGCCACTGTGACCTTTATAATAATCATCCACCAGCATCTTATATTTAGCATTCTTAAATAAATCAAGTCTGCTTAAACGGCAAGTGTAATATGCTGATTTGTTTTGCTTGTCGTAAAATGTAATATCAAGAAATGGCTGATCGTATTTCATGGTGTCAGGATTGCCGTCATCGGTAAGGTCGAGGTTAAAATTCTTATCTGTCCAGATGATTGCGGGTTTCATGTCCCTTTTATTCTGTACAACTAAAGTGAAAACATTTCCTTTAAGCTTTTCATTGTCGGCACCACCAAAGAAAATAAAGCCGAAACAAGTATCCTTATAACCTGTAAGATCTGGCATTTTAACATTAAACTCTGAATTGCCTTGAGCAGAAGTTCCAAAAACTGAATAAGGAGCAAAAGGCTGCTTAGGATATTTATATAACGCAATGAGAGATTGCATTTTGCGTGTCATGTCGTCGTTGGCTTGCTTGTCCAGCATCAGTTTAACAGGCTGCTGAGCTTTAGCTAGAAAACTAATAAACAGACATATAATAAAAGAAATTGATTTAATATAATTCATCATAACTAATGCAAATTTAAGCTTTATAAAAAAAACATGGCAGGAAAATTAATTTCCTGCCATGCATATTCATTTATTAATATAATTTTAATCCCTTCTGCCAACCAGCAGAGAGATGTAATACACAAGGTTGGCAATTGCTCCAAGTGCAGCAACAACATAAGTCAGAGCTGCCCATTTCAATGAATCTTTACTGCCTTCATATTCCTGTGAAGTAACAATGTTTTTGTTCTGCATCCAAGCAAGTGCTCTTCTGCTTGCATCAAATTCAACCGGTAAAGTAATCAAAGCAAATACTGTCACCAGCATATTTGCAGCAATCAGAATCAATATCAGAGTATCACCAATAGGATTGCTTCTTGACAAAAAGAAACCACCTGCAACAATTAACACCATGTTAAACATATTGAGCATTGAAGCACTGAGAGTAACAGCCGGCGCCAATTTAGAACGCAAGCCTAACCAATGGTATGCCTCTGCATGTTGTACAGCGTGGCCACATTCATGGGCTGCAACAGCCGCAGCCGCTGCATTGCGCTGATCATAAACAGCTTCACTCAGGTTTACTGTTTTGTCAATCGGGTTGTAATGGTCGGTTAGCTGACCGTTTACAGAAATAACTTTCACATCTTTAATACCAAAGTCGCTCAGCATGCGCTCAGCAATTTCTTTCCCGCTCATCCCGTTTTTAAGGGAAATCTGTGAATAATATTTAAATTTACTTTTTAACCTGTTGCTTACCAAAAGGCTTATCAGCATTACTACAATGCCAATTACATACAATCCTATCATTTTCTTATTTCGTTTTTATAAATGTTTTAATATTTTAACTATTACCACTATCAAGGCAAACAATCCCATAAAAATAGAGATTCGGTTAATGCCATGCATTAATTTAAGGTTCTTATTGTTTTCCTGACCATCAACCTTTGGCTGTGGTTTAAAAGTAAGATAGCTCCAGATTTTGTTAAACATATACAATATTACTAATTATATTTTAATTCTGTGTTCCCACACCTGTTTGCGAAATGCGTGCCACATTTCCTTGTCAGTATTTTAACGGAATTTTTCTCACTTTTGTATAATTTCATACATTTTATGGCATAAGCAGGAAACTTCTGACAGAAACTTCTGCCATATTTTCACTAATTTATTACAGGCAGGATGTTTGCTAAACGGGTGAACAGTCACAATCAAACATTAATTTTAAATATAAATACTATAAATAATATATGAGACAAGGAAACATATCAGTACACACGGAGAACATTTTTCCGATCATCAAGAAATTTCTTTACAGCGACCATGAAATCTTCCTTAGGGAACTTATTTCGAATGCAGTAGATGCTACACAGAAAATTAAAACACTGGCATCTGTTGGTGAGTTTAAAGGAGAACTAGGCGAACTTAAGATTACTGTTACGCTCGACGAAGCAACAAAAACTTTAACTATCAGCGATAATGGTTTGGGAATGACAGCGGATGATATCGAAAAATATATCAATCAGCTTGCTTTTTCCGGAGCAGAAGAGTTTGTTACAAAGTATAAAGACAAAGCAGATGCAAATATAATCGGTCATTTCGGACTTGGATTTTATTCTGCATTTATGGTTGCTCATCAGGTTGAAATTCAGACACTTTCTCACAAAGAAGGTTCTGAAGCAGCACACTGGACTTGCGATGGCAGTACTTCATTTACAATAGATAAAGGTACACGCACTGAAAGAGGTACTGATATTATTCTGCATATTGCAGAAGACAGTGAAGAATTTTTGCAGAAGTACCGCGTTAATTCTTTGCTTGAGAAATATTGCAGGTTCCTTCCTGTTGAAATAGAATTCGACGGAAAAGTGATTAACAATACCAAGCCAATCTGGATTCAAAAACCTTCAGAACTTACTGATGATGATTATACTAAATTCTATTCTGAACTTTATCCTTACGCCGAGCCACCTTTGTTTTGGATTCACCTGAATGTAGATTACCCTTTCAACTTAACAGGTATTCTTTATTTCCCTAAAGTATCTAATGCAATAGATGCCGAAAAACACAAAGTACAACTTTACAGCAATCAGGTATTTGTAACGGATAATGTGAAAGACATTCTTCCGGAATTTCTGATGCTTTTGCATGGTGTTATCGATTCGCCGGATATTCCTTTAAACGTTTCAAGAAGCAGTCTGCAGAGCGATTCTAATGTGAAAAAGATTACCTCTCACATCAGTAAAAAAGTATCTGATAAATTATCTGATTTATTTAAAGCAGACCGCAAAGACTTTGATGCAAAATGGCCGAGCATGGACATCTTTGTAAAGTACGGAATGCTGAGCGATGAGAAGTTTGCAGAACGTGCGCAGGAGTTTTGTTTACTGGAAAATGTTAAAGGAGAATATTCTTTAATTAAAGAGTATGTTGAAAAAATCAAACCACTTCAAACCAATAAAGAAGAAACTGTTGTAGCACTATATACCAGCGATCCTATAGGACAGCATTCTTATATTAAAGCCGCACAGGATAAAGGTTATGATGTGTTGAAACTTGATGGCATGCTTGACGTTCATTTTGTTGGTCAGCTTGAACAGAAACAAGAAAAGCTTTCTGTAAAAAGAGTTGACGCAGACATTATCGATAAGCTTGTAGACAAAGGCGAAGAGAGGGTTTCTGTATTAACAGATAAGGATGTTGAAAAACTAAAGACATTGTTTTCGGATGTTGCAGATAAAGTTAAGTTTTCTGTTGAAGCAGAAGCACTTTCACCTGAAGCTTCTTTTATCACGATTACAGAAGATGAGTTTGCAAGAAGGATGCGCGAAATGAGCAGAATGCAGAACATGACGATGTTTGGCAACATGCCCGATCACTTTAAAATTATTATTAACAGTAACCATGCCAAAGCTAAAAAGCTTCTTGAAGCAAAAGGTGCTGCTAAAAAAGACATGGTAAAACAAATTCTTGATCTTGCGATGCTTTCTAAAAACATGCTGACAGGCGAACACCTTACAGATTTTGTAAACAGAAGTATGGAAGCAGTTTAAGTAATCAATTAAAATTAACACTTTAATTATATCGAAAATGCCGGCTTATTCAGCCGGCATTTTTTATGATATGTCTCAGGAAGTTTTTTTATTGAAGAAGGATGCTGATATTTGAAGCTGATTTAAGATCATCATGAAATATCCAGCCATTGATTCATCTCTCTTTATTGAGAACAGAAAAAAGTTTACCGCTAAACTGAAACCGGGCAGCATCGCCATTATACACAGTAATTACGAATATGTTTGGAACGGCGATGCCACACACCCTTTTAAACAAAGCTCTGATTTGCTTTGGCTTTGCGGAATAGATCAGGAAGACAGTATTCTGCTGATGTTTCCTGATTGTCCTATTCCCGAGTTTCGCGAATGTCTGTTTCTGAAACAAACCAATGCACATATTGCAATCTGGGAAGGTCATAAATACACAAAAGAAGAAGCTACCAAAGCTTCAGGAATTGCAAATGTTTACTGGAACAATGAGTTTGAAAGTAAATCGCGTGCCGTTATTAATATGGCCGATAATATTTACCTGACCCTGAATGAGAACGACCGTTACAGCGGCGTGTCTCCCTATAGAGCGTTGGACTTTGCTAAAGAAATTCAGCAGAAATATCCTTTGCATCAGTATGTTCGTGCAGGAAATATTTTACAGCGACTGCGTTCGGTAAAAAGCGAAATAGAAATAGAACTTATTAAACATGCCATTGGTATTTCAAAGAAAGGTTTTGAGCGCTTATTGAAGTTTGTAAAGCCCGGTGTAATGGAGTATGAAATTGAAGCAGAATTGATTCATGAATATATCCGAAATGCCGCTAATGGACACTCGTTTGCACCGATAGTGGGCAGCGGGAAAAGTGCCACAGTGTTACATTACGTTGAAAATAACAGACAAACCAAAGATGGCGATTTACTTCTTGTAGATTGCGGTGTTGATTATGCCAACTATTCGAGTGACATGACCAGGTGTTTGCCCGTTAACGGTAAGTTTACACAAAGACAGAAAGACGTTTACAATGCCGTATTGCGAGTAATGCGAGCTGCAACTAAAATGCTGACACCAGGAACAATGCTGATGGAATATCAGGCAAGAGTAGGGAAGGAGTTAATGGAAAAAGAGCTTGTTGATCTGGGATTAATCACCATGGATGATATCAGAAATGAAGATCCTAACTGGCCGGCATACAAGAAATATTTCATGCATGGCACCAGTCATTTCTTAGGTATAGAAGTACACGACGTGGGCATGCGTTACGAACCAATGCAAGTCAACAATCTGTTTACCTGTGAGCCCGGTA
>JACMRS010000310.1 GCA_014376345.1 Bacteroidia bacterium
AATAGTACTGCTGAGAGCATATTTTTTTGCCAGTGCAAGTAATTCAGGACTTGTTGTATTTGAACCTGCAGCACCCGGGTTTGCACTGATAACTTTACCTGTGCGGTTATTTACCAGAACATCAACAACAACTTTACCTTTGGTATTATACTGATTGTTTAAAGTAGGAGGTGTAACTTTTCTTGAGAAGTTATGACCAAATCCTCCTGTTCCACCATTTATTCCCGGACCTGAACCCGGACCACTGCCTGGGCCAGTTCCTGGTCCAGAACCAGGACCATTACCCGGGCGGGGAGTATTACCTGGTCCAGAACCACCACCACCGGTTTTAGTGTTTTTAGTCATTGCTTCAAGAGCTTCTCTGTCTTCGCGTTGTTCTTTAGTTTCTTTAGGAGTCTGAACTTCCGGAGTTCTCACTGCACTTACAGGAGCGTCATCAGATGATGAAGTAACCTGGTTATTGCTTTCAGGTACAGAATTTATAGGAGCGATGTCAACCGGGATTTCATTTGATGCAGAACCACCGCCTCCACCGCCACCATTAAGATCAACAATTACAGGATCTTCAATAATTTCAACTGTTTGCTCAGGCTGATAGATTTTAATTAACAGCAATAAAAAAACGAATACACAGATGATAAAGGTTGCAACACCTGCCTGTGTTTTGTTTTTCCTGAACTCAATGATTTCTTTTTGAATATCCATAGCCTTGTTATTATTAGTTATTTCCCGGTATTCTGTGACAATGCCAGAACCACTTTTGCGTTCTGCTTATTGGCCATCAGCACTAAGTCCATCACTTTTTCATATTGAACCGTCTGATCACCAAAAACAGATACAGAAGCATCCGGGCGCTTGCTTAATACCTGCTGAAGCTTAGAAGGTAAATCAGCATAAGCAACTTTTTCATTATCTATTGCATATTCAAGGTTTGCATCTACTGCAAGCTTTATTGGTAGTATAGGTTTGGCGCCGTTATCAATTCCTTTTGGAAGTATTAATTTCAACACAGGATCCTGACTGACTGTAGCTGCAATAATGAAAAATATCAGCAGGAAAAATATAATATCCGTCATCGCTGAAAGTCCGAATTCGGAATGTGCCTTTGTTTTTTTTCTGATTCCCATTACTAAATATTTTTAATAAAAATTATGCAGGCTGTTGAAGAATATCAATAAACTCCTGGTTGTTTGCTTCCATTTTATTGGCAACTCTGTCAATCTTAAGCATTAGATAATGATAGCTCGCATAAGCAAAAATACCAAGTACAAGTCCTGCAGCACTCGAGATCATTTTAACATAAAGTCCACCAGAAACGGTTGAAATCTGTAACCCTTCAGCAGAAATTTTCTGGAAAATCTGGATGATCCCGAATACAGTACCAAGAAAACCAAACATCGGTGCCAGTCCTGCAATAGTTGAAAGAAAGCCCACATTTTTTTCAATCTTGTAAATTTCAAGTTTGCCAACATTATCAATAGCAGATTCAATATCCTGAATTGGTTTTCCAATACGAGAAATACCTTTATCAATCATGCGCGACATAGGTGTGTTGGTTCGTTCGCATAATTTTTTGGCACCAACAATATTGTCATTCAAAACCATATCTTTAATATTCGACATAAATGCAGGATCGAGCTTTGCGGCTTTATTAATAGTGATATAACGCTCTATTGAAAGGTATATTGCACATATAAGAAGAATGCCGATTGGTATCATTACGATACCACCTTTTGCAATAAGACTTAAAGCGCTTTCCGGGGCTGCATTTACTGCTGCTGCTGTTGCAGTGCTGTCTGATACTATCTGTAATAGGATATTATACATTATCTGATTATTTTTTATTTTCTATTTTTATAATTGTTGATGGAATAGCGGTTGATGAAGCTGCTTTAAAATTATCAGCTTCTTCCATTGAATAAAATGGCTCTGAAACAACACGGGTGAATGAATGGCCGTGATTAATATCGGTAAGTAAAGTTGAAACGATGTTTCTGTTTGAAAGATCTGTCATCAGATTTTGAGCATTTTCAGGCATCAGAAAAGAGCCGTAAACAACATAAAATATTGTAGTTGGCATTGCGGTGATTTCTTCCTTAGTCACAGCTTTAACTTCTTCAACAACAGGTGTTGGCGTAACTATTTCATTTACTTCCGGAGTAATAACAACTGGTGAAACTGTTTTAGCAGGTTGTTCTTCAGTATTATTAATTAATTCTGAATTTTCAGTTTCAGGGTTGATTTCTACAACGGGAGGCTGCTCTGATATTGGTGAATTATCTTCGTTTGAAATTGTTGTTAAAGGTATAATTGAAGCTTGCTGTGAATTTTTGTTGCCGTTATCACCTCCAACCCACATATAACCAAATTGTGCTAAAAGAGCCACAGAAGCTGCTATTAACAAAGATTTCCAAGGACTGCCGGCTGTAATTTCAACAGGAGCAATAGTTTTTCTGTCTGCTTTTAGGGCTGTTTCAAAATAAGTATCAGGCTGTTCAGTAGTAATTTCTTCCTGAACAAGTTTTTCTATTTCGTAAGCTGTTACCGGTTCTAATCCGTAAGTTTTGCTGCTAACGTTTAGTTTGTAAGAAGGTGAAAACCATTTCTTTCCGTCGTTATTCAAATAAAAAACACCGAGTTTTCCAAAGCTGAAAGTTTTTTCATCATCAAGGATTTGTTCTTGTGAACTTACCCAGTTTGTAATTTCATTTAAAGCTGCATCATAGCTGATAGCCTTATCATCCGCAAGCTTTCCTGCCAGCAGTCCGTCGTTATCTTTTAAATGGGGATTGAAAAAAACCGTTTTGGTGTAAGGCTTTACCGTATGGTTAATATTATTAACTGCAGCCGGACTTTCACGGGTAATAAATCCTCCGAATGAAGGTATAATAACACATTCGTGATTATGTAAAAGGTTGTAAACGAGAGTATCCAGTGCCATGTTTTGAAATTTATTTAAACCGTCAAAAATAGTTAATTTCCTTTAAACTTTTTCATCATTATCAGAAGGTGGCTGTAATACCTCCAACCAGGTTAAATCCGTACACATTATAAGCATACCAGCGCTGGTATCGTGAAGAACCGATATTGTTGGCATTCAGGAAAAATGAGAAATTCGGCTTTAATCTGTAATCTATACCCAGGTTAAAATCTGCAAATCCTTTAATTGTCTGATCAGGACCTGAGGTGGGTGTTTTAACAAATCTGTTGTAACGAAGTCCCATTCCGATAATGTCGGTGTGAATATAAATTTTCTCTTTAATTTTATACTGAAATCTCACCTTGAATTCGGCATTTGGTAAGTGCCAGGCATTGGCTTCATTGCTTAGTTTGTAATCGTAAAAATTACCTGTCAGTCCTGCTCTTATTTTTTCACTCAAACTAAAGTTCAGAGTAGCGCCTACTTTTAATATCCTCACGTTATCATAAATAACAGTCATGGAGTTAACCGAATCATTCTTGGTAATAAAAAGCGGCAGATTCGAAACAGTGCTGGTAGACATTTCAAAGTTAAAATCAGTTGAAGGTGCAAGTTTGGCGTTTACACCACCGTAAAATCTAAAGCTGGTATACTGATTTTTAATTTGAAGTCCTGTAAGAAAAGGATTCGTATTAATAAGTTGTTTCATCGAGTTTTTCCTGTAATAACCTTCTGTTCCTGTATAAAGAGTCACAGCATTTTTAATCAGACTGTAATCAACGCGGGCAACGGGGTTGATATAAAATTTAGCTTTAAGAGTATCT
>JACMRS010000030.1 GCA_014376345.1 Bacteroidia bacterium
AAACGCCGGTGACTGAGCTTGTCGAAGTCCGCGTTTTCGTAGATATTACTTTAAAAACGCCGGTGACTGAGCCTGTCGAAGTCCGCGTTTTCGTAGATACCTACATTCCCATACGCTTAAACTTCGACAAGCTCAGTGACCGCGCACGGGAAAGCTCAGTGACCGCGCACGAGAATTCGCAGTGATAAAATATATCTGCCAATTATGATTTAAAAACGTAAGTGTCTGCCCTTCGACTTAGCTCAGGAACCAAGCTTGTCGAAGTCCGCGTTTTCGTAGACACCCGCATTCCCGCACGCTTGCACTTCGACAAGTGGTCCCTGAGCTTTTGTCGAAGGGCTCAGTGACCGCGCACGGGAAAACTGAGTGACCGTGCACGGTAAAGCTCAGCGACCGCGTACGGAACGTTCTTTGACCGTAAATGGGAACGTAAAAACGCCGGTGAGCCTATACGGAGGTATTCAGTTCAGTTCACGAAGTAAAAAAAAAGGCGAACCCTCAGATTCGCCTTTTACATTATATTTAAACCTTTCGGCCTTTATTATTTCGCTCCTTCAGGTTTTGGCATCAACGCCTTCCTGCTCAATCTGAACTTACCAGTCTTTTTATCAAGATCAACAAGTTTCACCTGAACCATATCACCTTCTTTGAAAATACCATCCATCTTCTCGATGCGTTTCCAGTCAATTTCAGAAATGTGAAGTAGACCTTCTTTACCCGGCATAAATTCGATGAACGCGCCAAAGTCAACAATAGTTTTAACCTTGCCTTCATACGTGCCTCCAACTTCCGGCATAGCTACAATACCTCTGATAATTCTCAAAGCTGCGCTCATACTGTCTCCGTTAGTTGCCATAATTTCAACAATACCTTTCTCGTCAACTTCAGTAATACTGATAGTAGTTCCGGTTTCTTTCTGAATACCCTGAATTACTTTACCTCCTGGCCCGATAATAGCACCAATAAACTCTTTATCTACATAAACCGTTTCAATTCTAGGTGTATGTGGTTTGTAGTCTGCATTCGGCGCTGAAAGAGTTTTGTTCATTTCTGCAAGAATATGAGCACGTCCTTTATTTGCCTGCATCAATGCTTCTTCAACAACTTCCCATTTAAGACCATTGATCTTAATGTCCATCTGACACGCTGTAATTCCTTTTTCAGTACCAATTACTTTAAAGTCCATATCACCCAAATGATCCTCGTCTCCAAGAATATCACTCAATACTGCATATTTACCTGTTTTCTCGTCGTTAACAAGTCCCATTGCAATACCTGAAACAGCACGTTTAATTTTAATACCTGCATCCATCAGCGCAAGAGAACCCGCGCAAACAGTTGCCATACTTGAAGATCCGTTTGATTCAAGAATATCTGAAACAATTCTCACAACATAAGGATTCACGCTTTGATCAGGCAATACGCGTTTTAAACCACGTAAAGCAAGGTTTCCGTGACCTACTTCTCTCCTACCCGGACCGCGATTCGGACGAACCTCACCGGTTGAGAAAGAAGGGAAATTGTAATGTAACATAAATCTGCTGTAGCCATGAACCATCGGGCTGTCAAGAAGCTGCTCATCGAGCTTACTACCTAAAGTAACCGAAGTAACAGATTGAGTTTCACCTCTTGTAAAAACAGCAGAACCGTGTGCAGCAGGAAGATAATCCACTTCTGCCCAGATTGCACGAACTTCATCAAGTTTACGGCCATCGAGTCTTTGACGGTCATCTACGATCATACGTCTCATAGCTTCCTTCTCAACATCATGGAAGTATTTTTTAGCCAAGAAACTTTTAGCTGATTTTTCTTCTGCAGGAAGTGTGTCCATGTATTCATTCAAAATAGCTTTAAAACTTTCACTTCTCAGTGTTTTTGAATGTCCGGCTTTAGCTATCGCATAAACACGGTCATACATATTGTCCCAAATATACTTTTTAAGATCTTCGTCTTTATTTTCGTGGTTATAAACACGATCAGGTTTTTTACCACCCATCATTTCGCAAAGCTCATGTTGTGCTTTACACTGAATTTTGATAGACTCATGCGCAAATTTTAATGCTTCAAGCATTTCAATTTCACTTACCTCATCCATTTCACCTTCCACCATATTGATGTCTTTCTCGGTACCTGAAACAATCAGATCGATTGTTGCTTTTTCAAGCTCATCTTTGTATGGATTAAGAACAAGTTTACCATCAATTTTAGCCACTCTTACTTCAGAAACCGGCCCGTTAAATGGGATATCGCTGACCATAATTGCAGCCGATGCTGCCAATCCTACCAGACATTCAGGCGGGAAATTCAAATCGCTGCTCATTAAAGTGATAGCAACCTGAGTATCAGCATGATAATCATCCGGAAACAGAGGTCTTAAGGCTCTGTCAACGATACGGCTGATCAGAATTTCGTAATCACTCAATCTAGCTTCACGTTTGTGAAAGCTACCCGGAATACGGCCAACAGCCGCAAATTTTTCCTGGTAATCTACTGAAAGAGGCAGAAAATCTACGTTTTCTTTAGCTTCTTTATTACTTACAATAGTAGCAAGCAGCATGGTATTGCCACATTTTACAACTACTGATCCGTCTGCTTGTTTTGCAAGCTGTCCGGTTGATATCTCTACTGGCTTTCCGCCGATATCAATTACTTTTTTAAATCCTTCTGGTTTCATCTTTTTTTTCCGCTTTTATATATAATTCTAAATTTTTCTTTTTAAACAACAAAAAAAGCCCACGATAAACGGGGGCTTTTTAATATCAAAGGAGGCACAAAATATTATTTCCTGATTCCTAATTGTTTGATGAGTTCACGATATTTGAAAATATCCTGTTTGGTAAGATAAGTAAGTAACGCTCTGCGTTTTCCTACAAGTTTTACAAGGCTCAGTTCTGAAGCAAAATCTTTAGGATTCAATTTCAGGTGACCGCTTATAAAGTTAATACGCTCCGTAAACAACGCTATTTGTGCTTCGGTAGAACCGGTGTTGGTTTCACTTCCACCGTATGTTTTAAATAAATCTTTCTTTTGTTGTGATGATAAATGCATTATCAGTATTTTTATTGGGTTGCAAAAATAGTATTAATTTTCTAAATTCTTAGCAGTTAATCATTTTTTTTAAGGATATTAACAGAAAAAACCCATGAAGGGTTTCTTACTGTATCTAAAATCAAAAAATATGAAAAATTACTAATGGTTTTCTCATGTTTATCAGGCTTGTGCTGGTATTACAGATACAAATGATCTGCTGCCTGTGCCTTTATGAAACTTCACGTAACCGTCGGTAAGAGCAAATAAAGTATGGTCTTTTCCGATTCCTACGCCTTCTGAAGGGTGGTGCTTAGTTCCGCGCTGTCTAACAATTATGTTACCCGCTTTGATCACCTGACCTCCGAATATTTTTACGCCTAAGCGTTTGCTATGCGACTCACGTCCGTTCTTGGAACTACCTGCGCCTTTTTTGTGTGCCATTGTTTAGTATTATGCGATTATTGATTCAATTTGAATTTTAGTCAACTGCTGTCTGTGACCGTTTTTCTTTTTGTAGCCTTTTCTTCTTTTCTTTTTGAAGACAATTACTTTGTCATCCTGAAGGTGGCTAAGGATTGTTGCATTAACTGTTGCTCCTGAAACCAAAGGGGCTCCAACTGAAACAGCACCTGCGTTATCTACCAACAAAACCTTGTCGAAACTTAAGCTTGCGCCTACTTCACCTTCAAGTCTGTGGGTGTAGATGAATTTATTAGCTTCAACTTTAAACTGCTGACCTGCTATTTCTACTATTGCGTACATTTTTTTAAAATTAGGACTGCAAAAGTAGGCATTTATTTTTTTATAACAAATATCTGACTAAAAATATTTAATAATATGCTAATCGGTTGAAAATCAATAACAAGAGTTTCAATTTTATCATTAAATAATTGCATTTTACGCAGATTATACTCTTTTTTAATACAAAAAATGATTTAATGGTGGTAAGGAGTGTTGTTTAATATTGTGTAAGCCCTGAAAAGCTGTTCGCAAAATATCAATCGCACCATCTGATGGTTAAAAGTTAATGCTGACAAAGAAATCCTATCATTTCCCACCCTTATTTCTTCACTAAAACCGAATGCGCCGCCGATAATGAAAACTATCCTCCCCTTTTGCTCGTTTACTTTTTTCAAATAATATTCTGCAAAATCTTCTGAATTAAATTCTTTTCCATTTTCATCAAGCAAAATTACTTTGTCTTTTGGATTGATGCGGGCTTTAAAAATTTTTGCTTCCTCCTGCTTCAATTTTTCTTCCGGCAGCTTTCCGCCGTTTTTAACATCATTTAATACTTCAATTTCAAAATTGCAGTATTTAGAAAGCAACTTGCAATACTTATCTAATCCAAGCTTTACATACTCTTCATTAGTTTTACCTATAACCATTAAAGTACAATTCATAACAGTTTAATATATAAGAACTTAGAACTAAAGAGTGAAAGTTTTAATGCTTAAAATGCCTTACACCAGTTGTAACCATTGCTAATGAATGTTTGTTACAATAATCTATAGAAAGTTTGTCATTAATCGACCCACCGGGCTGAATAAATGCAGTTATACCTGCGTTTCCGGCGATTTCAACACAATCCGGAAAAGGGAAAAATGCATCACTAGCCATAACTGCACCATTCAGATCAAAACCAAATCTGGCAGCTTTCTCAATCGCCTGATTCAGAGCATCTACTCTACTAGTTTGTCCTGTACCACTTGAAAGAAGCTGGTTGTTCTTAATCAAAACAATGGCATTCGACTTGGTATGCTTCACAATCTTCAAAGCGAATTCCAGATCGCTTAACTCTTGTGATGTGGGTTTCTTATCAGTAACTTCGGTATATGAACCTTTGGTTTCTATAGAGTTATCCTTATCCTGCTCGAGCGTTCCGTTAAGAATAGTTCTCAGAGTTTTTTGAGCTAATGGAGATGGTTTTTGCTTTAAAATGATGCGGTTCTTTTTACTTGATAAAATTGAAAGTGCTTCTGTTGAATAATCAGGAGCAATTATAATTTCGAAAAACAAACTGTTCATCTCAGTTGCTGTGTCCACATCAATGTCTTTATTACAAATCAATATGCCTCCAAATGCAGAAGTTGTATCGGCAGCAAAGGCCGCCAGATATGCTTCTTTAGAAGTATTTCTGGTTGCTATTCCGCAAGCATTATTATGTTTTAAAATTCCGAATGTGGCACCTTCAGATGGATTGAAATCAGAAAGTAAGTTTACAGCAGCATCTACATCAAGCAGATTGTTATAACTTAATTCTTTACCCTGAATTTTTTCGAAAATTGCATTCAAATCACCATGAAAAACAGCTTTCTGATGCGGATTTTCACCATATCTTAAAGTATTAACGTTTTCCTTATCAAAATAATTAAAGATTTGCCTGTCGTAGTGCGATGTTACTTCAAAAGCTCTTTTGGCAAATGTTTTCCTTTGTTCAATTGTAGATTTTCCATCATTATTTTTTAGTAAATCAAACAATGAGCTATATTCATTAGTATGCGCTACAATAACAGTATCATTAAAATTTTTAGCTCCGGCTCTGATCAGTGACACTCCCCCGATATCTATTTTTTCGATTATAGCATCTTCATCGGTAGAAGTAGCAACAGTTTCTTCAAAAGGATAAAGATCAACAACAACAAGGTCAATAGCCGGAATTTTATATTCAGTCGCTTCTTTCAAATCCTGATCGTTGTCTCTTCTATAAAGTATACCACCAAAAACTTTAGGGTGAAGTGTTTTAACCCTTCCGCCAAAAATGGAAGGATATTCTGTAAGATCCTCAACAGCTTCAACTTTAATTCCCAATGCTTCAATAAATGTTCTGGTACCACCAGTTGAATAAATTGTAACACCAAGGCGGTGCAACTCTTGTGCAATTTTGTCGAGACCGTCTTTATAATAAACTGAAATTAATGCCGACTTGATTTGTTTTATACTCACAGAAATAAATTTTATGCAAAAATAGTTAAATATTAAGCCTTACAGGCTTTAAAGCATAAGATGTGGATTAGTTAATAGGCAACCAGAATACCATTTTTGAGAACAGGCACACAGTCCATAATATCTTCCTGAAAACAATAGATCATATCCTCTTCATGATGCAATCTGGACAGGCGTTTGTAATGCGAAGAATCTTTTAGAAAATCAATAATTCTGTCACTGTTATTTCTGTAAATCTGCATTGCCATCTGCGCACTGTCACAATCTATTTCCACAAAGCTTTTTAACTTTAATGCTAATGCTCCCGCAAAAAGTGTGTCTTCCATATTCACTTTGTCTTTCCAACCTGCGCAGAAAAGTATGATATCATTTGGACTGTCAATAAGCCAATTGGCCAGACTACTTATATTAAGGAATGAACCTGAAAGCACATTGGCTGCACCATCTGTCATTTCAATACATTTTGTTCCATTGGTTGTTGTAAGCGCAATATATTTGTCTTTAACTTTTCCGTCCATGCATTCAAATGGCGAGTTGCCCATATCGAATCCCGGAAGTTTTTCACCATTGCGTTCAGCTGCGGTTATATAGCCTATGTCTTTCAGAAGTGCAGCTTCTTCAGCATGTGTAACAGGCTTAACACCCAGCGCACCATGATGCAAAGCGGTGCAAATAGTAGAGGTTGCCCTTAATATATCAATAACAACAACATTTTTCCCAACTATATCTACTTCAGATAATAAAGCAGGGCTCAATACAACTTCCAATGATTTTGGCATCTGCTGCAAACCTAAAACATATTTTTCAATATTTAAAGTTGTTGTGATTAAGTCCATAATTTAATAAACGCAGTTTATATTTAAAAATATTTGCAAATTCATGTCCATAATGTTATTTTTGCAGCCTTTTTTAGCTGAATTCTGCATTTTGCAGATCGGTGTAAAATACGGGCACATAAAAATCTAAACACAATTAATGAAATTATCGCAATTCACATTTGAACTTCCTCCTAATTTAATAGCTAAAGATCCAACACCTGTGCGCCATGAGAGCAAGATGATGGTTCTTAACCGCAAAGACAAAACCATAGAACACAAAAAATTCGAGGACCTATTAGATATCCTTGATGATGGAGATGTTATGGTAATAAACAATACTAAAGTATTTCCTGCACGTCTTTTTGGTAACAAAGAAAAAACAGGCGCTAAAATAGAAGTATTTATGCTTCGCGAATTAAATGCTGAACTTAGACTTTGGGATGTACTTGTAGATCCTGCTAGAAAAATACGTGTTGGAAATAAATTGTATTTTGGCGATGATGATTTAGTAGCAGAAGTAGTAGACAATACAACTTCACGCGGCAGAACCATCCGTTTTCTTTTCGACGGTTCGAAAGAAGAGTTTAATAATATCATTAAAAAACTTGGTGAAACACCAATTCCTAAATACATTGACAGACCTGTAAAACCTGAAGACTCAGAGCGTTATCAAACTATTTTCGCAACTGAAGAAGGTGCTGTTGCTCCTCCAACTGCAGGATTGCATTTTAGCAGGGAGCTGATGATGCGCCTTGATATTAAAGGTATCAATATTACTGAAGTTACCCTTCATCTTGGACTTGGAACATTTAGAAATGTTGAGGTTGAAGATCTTACAAAGCATAAAATGGATTCTGAAAGCTACTCAATTTCAGAGCATACAGCCAATCTTGTAAATAAAGCTAAAGACGATAAAAAACGTGTGGTTGCCATTGGATCAAGCGTGATGAGAGCCCTTGAATCTTCAGTTTCTTCTACAGGTTATCTTAACCCTTCAAGTGGTTGGACAGATAAATTTCTTTTCCCTCCCCATGATTTTTCTATTGCAAATACTTTTGTAACCAATTTCCACAGTCCTGAATCAACATTATTGATGCTGACTGCTGCGTTTGCAGACTATGATTTCGTAATGAAAGCATATCAGGAAGCAATTAAAAAGAAATACAGGTTCCAGTGTTATGGCGATGCCCTTCTGATTCTGTGATCACTGTGAAAATGTCTTGAAAGCCAGACATTTATTATTCTTCTCTTAAATTTTCTTTCAGCT